>NZ_JBDJAW010000055.1 GCF_039649665.1 Microbispora sp. ZYX-F-249
GCCCGCCTCGGCGAGCAGCTCACACGGGGTAGGGACGGCGGGCTCATCCAACCAGCGGGCCACGTGGTGCAGGGTGCGGCCGGAGGTCGCCGCGGCGAGGAACAGCGCCGACAGCAGGTCCTGGGCGGCGGGCCCCCACAGGTCCCGCTTGCCGGGATCCTCGACGGTGAGCACGAAGTGCCCGGCCAGGCGGTGGGCATCCTCGACCGTCGCCAGTGCGCGCAGGGGGTTCCACCACCAGCGCTGCGGCTGGTAGGTGATGGACTGCGGGTCGAACAACCACACCCTGCCCCGCCGCTCGCGCAGCTCGGCGGTGGCGGCCCACAGATCCTCCTTGTTGCTGGTGGCCACGACCGCGCCAGGCGCCGACAGCACGTGCGGGATGCTGCGCGCCGTGGTCTTACCCGAGCGGGGCGCCATGAGATCGACCTCGGTGTCCTCCCAGCTGGAATACAGCACCGGGCCGCGCCCGCGCGGCAGCAGCTGCTCGCCGAGCTCCAGCCCGGTCTCCCCCGGCTGCAGGTCGTCCGGTCTCCGCACGGCGAGGGAGGTGCGCAGGCGGATCGCCTTGTGCGCGGTGGGCAGGGCCTGGAAGGCGGCCAGTCGCGGGTTGCGGGCCAGCGCCGCGACGGGGTCCCCCGCGACGGGAAGGCGGCGCAGCACCGCCCGGCACACCGGCAGCGTCACCGCGGCGGCGGCCACGGCCAGCACCGCGGCGATCCCCGCGACCGCCCAGGTGGGCGTGCCCGGCCAGGCGTGGGCCGTACGGCCGTGCACGACGTCGGCGACGAACCCAGTCCCCAGCGGGGCCACCGTGCCGCCGGTGAGGAGCGCGGTGAGCCTGGCCGCCGCCCACACCACCACGGTCACGGCGGCGATACCCCACAGCGCGGCCAGCAGAAACCATCCGCCGAACGCGTGCCCGGGGATGACCGGCGCCTTCGGTCCCGGGACCCGGCTCACGTGTCACGGCCCGCATGGTGCGACATATCCATGCCGGCGAGCCTGCGAATGACGCGTTGCTCACCATGTGACGCGGCGCCTATACAGGCTTGTTCGCACAGAGCTGTGCCCCGGCTGGCGTGCCGAGCAGAGGCATTACCGGGGCTTATGTCACTCAGAGTAGCACCGGAGGCACGGGCGAGAGATGGAGCAGGCTGAGCGGCTGCGTGAGATTCCTTCCGCCGCCCGGGTCGGGGCCCCGCACGGGCACGCCGTCATCGCGGCATGGCGTCGGCGGGACGAGCGAGACGACACCCGCTCCCCGTATTCCGGTGGCATCCGGTCATCAGGGGAAGTAGTGAAGAGGCGGCTGGGACCAGCCGCGGTCCCCGGCTCCCCTACCCCAGGTAATACCTGACGGCTACACTCTGGGTATGGCGAAGGATAAGACCTCGATCAGCATCGCCCCCTGGATTCTGGAGAAGGCACGGGCGCACGCGGAGGCGAACGGGCTCAGCGTGTCGGCTGTCATCGAACGGGGCATCCTGCGCGAGCTCGCCGCATCCCACGACCAGTCCGCGCGCGCCGCGTATTACGGCTCCCCCGCGATCGCTGCCCAGGAGGCCGACGAGTCCGCTCTGCGCGACGACATCCGTGCCCATCTGAAGGACAAGCAGGGCGGGGCCGCAGCGTGACCCACCGGTTCGGGGAACTCTGGACGGTCCAGCTCGCCGACCGCGAAGAGGTACGCCTGATCGTATCCGGCGACTTCTACCACACCCTCTACGGCGACAACGTGCTCACCGCGTACGTCGAAGCCGCCGACCTGGCCACCACGTTGACGGCGTTCTCCGTCGACGTCGGTGGCGGCCGGGCGGCGATGGTCGACCGCATCACAACCGTGCACAGCGGCCGGCTGAAGGAGAAAGTGGGCGACCTGCCGCAGGCGCGGCTCGCCGACGTCCGAGGCATGCTCGCCGCCATCTTCGGCTTCGCCAGCTGATCCCACGCGTATGCCCCCGGCGATTCACCGCCGGGGCTTCCTTTTGCATGAGCCCGGTACGTGCCGCACCTGGCGGACGTGATGGAGAACGGCGGGCTCGGTCCCGCTATTGGTGTCCGGTGTTGAGCCGTCTCTGCGACCTTCCCCGGCAGCCCAGCCCTAGGCACGGCGAAGAGTAGAGCAGCGAGTACGCACAGTGACGTAAGGTCGGGTTCGTGCTGTGGGCCTTCGTCGATGAGAGCTGTCGGGTGCGCGCGGACGACGACTGTGTCTATGCCTTGGCTGCGGTTGTCCTTCCTTCCCGCGGGCTTGAGCACGTCAGGTCATTGATGGACAGCCTGCGGTATGGGAAAGCCCCGACGGTGCACTGGAGAACGGAACGGGCGCCTCGCAAATCCCTGATCGCGCAGGCGGTGGCGTCCATCGATTTCGCCTCGGTGGTGGCCGTCAGCCTGCACGGCGCGGGGAGCCGTCCGGAACGCGCCCGGCGGCACTGCCTGCTTCGATTGCTGCCCGAACTGTCGGCGCGCGATGTCGGGACGGTGGTCTTCGAGTCGCGCAGGACGCAGGACGCACACGACCGGGCGATCTTGACGGTGCTTCGCAGACGCGGTCAGGTCGCTGCGGGAATGACGGTCAGGTGGGAGCGAGCCAGCTCGGATGCGGCGTTGTGGGCGGCTGACGTCCTCGCCGGCATCGTGACAGGGTGGCTGGGCGGGGAGGGGCCGTGGTGGCCGCTGTTCGAAGAGCGCGTCACTCTCCTGGAAGCAGGAGAGAGCGACCGGTGAAACGCGAACGCCGGGCTCCCGATTCCATCGGGGGGTTCCCGGCGTCACTTCCGCACCCCAGAGAGTGCGACACACACAGTATCCGCACGCTGCCTTTCCGCTGTCAAGCAATCCGCCCTGCGACACGGGCCGGCGCAGCGCCTTCCCTCCTAATCGGCCACACCCGCGTGCTGCGCCTTCATCGGGCGGCCACGACCATGCCCGGCCTCACTGCGCTTCGGCGCTGAGGCCCGGCGGCTGCACGAGGCGGCCGGATCCGGGGCAGTACCCCGCGCGACAGGCTCGCCCCCTTCCCGCGGCGACGACAATGCCAGCATGAGCAGCGCCCGGGACAACGACTCCGAGAGTTCAGCAGCAGGCACCAGACCCACGGCGCCGACATCGTCCAGCGTTACGTCATCTGGGATCGCGACGAGCCCCGCTACCTCAAGCTTCTCGGTGGGAAGCTTCCCAGGCTCAGTAATCGGTTCAAGGCCGCCCTCGCCGGCGACGCGCGTCACATCAGCGACGAAGACCTCCACGAACTCCTGCGCCGCGACTGGCGGCCCCGCCTGACCGCCGCATGGCTGATCGGATTGGACCGCCGTGTTCGCTTCCGCCAGACTGTCGGCGAGCTTCTCCTGAACAGCGAGGTCTGCTACGCAGGCCAGGGCTACTGCTTCGCCCTCGCCAACTTCGGGCAATCCCACGACGCCGAGATCCTCACCGCCTACCTCGACCGTTACCTGCCCAGAACCGACTGCTACTACGACCAGCACTGGGCCATCGGCGCGCTCCTTCATCTCGACGACCGCCTCGGCACCCACCACGCCGACCGATACCTCACCACCGGCCTGTGGCAGGCCTCCGCGTTCTCCCGCCTGGACCCCGCCGTCTACCAGCAGGCGATCAGCGACCTCTGCGATACCGCCCGTGCTCTCGGCAACGTCGCCGGCCAAGGCGGCCCCGGTTTCGGAGACTTCGAGGCGTGACCACCGCTTCACCAGCCATCACCCGGGGTCCTGGGTCGGGACCAGGGCGGTTGCCAGAGCCTGCGGATCGTGGTGATTCACAGGGTTCGACACCATCGATCGAGGACTGTGAAGTCGTCGTCGGCGAGTCCCCGGTATGACTCCACATGATGGAGGAGAGCCCGACCGCTGTGGTGCTTGGAGACCCACTCCCTGTCGGCGTCGGTGATCTCGTCGTCGACCCAGGCGAACGGGCGTCCGTCCGCCCAGTTCACCAGGGTCCGGGTCTTCCAGCAGAGCCCGAACCATCGGTCCTCACGTTTGTGCTGGTCGGTGGGCTCTGGCCAGCTAACGACGGGCAGTCTCGGCAGCCCGATTCGGGGTGCTATCTCGCTATTCGCCTCCTCTTCCCAGGTTGTCGCCCAGACGAGTTCGCAGGGCAGCGCTGCCAGCCGATTTCCCACCTCGGAGGTGAGCTGCGCCAAGCGCGAGCCGGATGTAGTACCCCTCGGTGCGCGTTGCGGGTCCTCGCCGAACGGGAGAAGCGGCCCATCGACGTCGAGGAAGAGCAATGGGCGCCGGCTATGACCGGTCATGCTGTGCTGACCCCATCACGTTCGACAGGTACGCCGCGTTCGAAGCGGGCTCCGGCAGGCATGAGAATCACGAGGCAAGGCGAGTCGGCCGAGCGCCAGCGCTGTTGGGCGGACTCGATGAGCCTGAACCCATGGTGCTGGCGGCACTGAACTAGGGTGCGCATGGGTGTGTCCTACCAGCCGACGCGCCATGACGGCCTGCTCAGTGCCGCGTGAATCGATCACTCGGGATGTTACGCTCCCGAGTCGATCCGCAGGTTCTGAGCATTGCCCCCGACCTGTTCGAAAGGGCCGAACTGCGGGTCAGTGTCATACAGGCGGTATTCCTCACCGACCAAAGACAGCTCGACCGGGATGCCGAGCCGCTCCCCCGTTTTGATCAGGTACTTGCCGCGGCCCGGATGCCTGGCTCCCGGTTGCCAGGAGTCCGGTGCCGACCAGGAGGCGACCAGCTCGGTCTCCGGACCAGTGAGCGGGGTGACCTCGGCGACCCGGGCGAGCTCGCGCGGCGGCAGCCCGGCCAGCACCGTGATGGCCGAGCGGTCGGCGAACCCCCGGGCTTTGGCCCTGTCCTCCTCGGCGGTCAGCGCGTCCAGGTCCGCCAGTGAGTGCGTCACCATCACCGACGCCATGCCCTTGGCGCGGTTCAGCCGTGTCAGCGCGTCGGCGTACTCGACCAGGCCGGGCGCGCCGCGCAGCGCCCGCCACAGCTCGTCCATCACTCCCAGCCATGCGCGGCGCGGCGCCAGGCCGAGCTCGCTCAGCGCGGCGCAGGCGTCGACCATGGCGAATGAGTACGCCCAGGTGGACAACATCGCCGCGGTGAGCAGCTTGTCGCCGGCCGCGCCGATCCGGGAGATGTCGATGGCGACCGCGGGCGCGGTCAGGTCCAGGGGGCGGGTGGTCGGCCCGTCGAACACCCCGGCCAGCGACCCGGTGCACAGCAGGTCGAGAGTGAACACCAGCTCCCGCGTCCGTTCCCGGTATGTCCCGTCGGTGTCGGCCCGGGCGGCCGAGCGCAGCGCCTCGGGTCCTTCCTCGATGACCGTCAGGACGTCGGGCACCGTCGGCTCGCGCCGCAGCCGCTCGTCCACCAGGTCGACCGCGCGGCCCAGGACGACCTCCTCGAAATTGGTAATCCTGCTTTCCCGAATCAGCGTGCACAGCGCGAGCAGCAGCGACAGCCGCCGGCCGCGCACCTCCCAGCGCAGCCGCTGCGCCTGCGGCCCGCTCATCCGCTGCAGCGCGGCGCCCAGCGGCCCGGCATCCAGGGGGTTGAGCCGGTCCATTCCCCGCCCCACGCCGATGACCTGCCCGCCCAGATGGCCGACCAGCGGCGTGTAGTCGGGTTTGGTGTCGCCGAGGATCAGCGCGGTGGAGCCGAACGCGACCGCCCCGACGACCAGGCGCTTGACGAGGGTGGACTTGCCGGTGCCGGGCTGGCCGAGCACGAACACCCCGGGGTTGGTCACCAAGCCGGCGCGCAGCCAGGTGAGCGGGTCCAGGCAGACGACCTCACCGGACAGCTGATGCCGCCCGATCGGCGTGCCGATCGACGGGGCGCCGGCGCCGGCGACGAACGGGTACATCCCGCACACCTGCGTGGTCGTCGCCTGATACTCCACCCCCGGCGCGACGTGCACCGCCCGCCCGCCGTACGGTCTGCGCCATCCCCGCACAGGCGCCACCGGCCGCCCCCTCCCCCGGCTCACAACGTCCGGTACGGCTCTCGCCTCCTCGATGCCGCCAGGACCGGCTGACGGCACCAGGAGTTCACCGCGCGGGCGAAGCTGCACCACGGTCACGACATGCCTCCCATCGGGTGTATGCCCGCACTACGTCACAGGAGGGTTGCTCCGACCGTGACGTGAGCCGGCCCTGCCCCAGCAAGCGACAGCGGGAGGCTCTGCGCCGCAGCTGGACGGGGTCGGGGTGACGCTGAGGAAACAAGCGGCTGACTTTATAGGAAGTTAGTTATTCTTTTCCGGTACGAGGTGAAGCGCCGGTTATTTTCAGCATTTGTCGGTGCCGGATGCTTACATTTCTCTGTGGCCACCGAGGCCGCCCCTGCCATTCCCTCGATCCCCCCAAGGAGATGCCCCATGCCCTCTGACATGTACTATCGGCGCGGACATTGGGTCAGAAGACCGAAATCAAAAAGCGGAAGGATTTCGGGCTGGATGGTCCTGGCCGTCATCGCCGGGGTGATCTGGTTCGTCTCCCACGGCGCCAGTGAGCAGCAGGAGGTTCCACAGCAGCCGCCGATGTCGGAGAACGTCACCCGATGACGCGCCGGAAGTCGCGTTCACGCCTGCTCCGAGCCTGGACGCCGGCCAACTCGAACGAATGGATCGCGGCCCTTTTCGTCGTTTTCATCGCCACCGCACTGCTCGTCCAGGCAATACGCGCACTCATCGGCGCGATTTTCGGCCACTGGTATATCGCGGCCGGTCTGGGATTCGGTCTCGCGATCGCCATCGCGGCGACGCTGTGGTGGCAGGTCGCCGCGGTCCGGCGGCGCAGCGCCCGGCTACGGCACCTGAGGCTGACCCTGCACGAGTTGGACGCCATCAGTCCGCAGGCCTTCGAGTTCGCCGTCCGCGATCTCATGCTGCGCGACGGCATGAACGCCAGACACGTCGGCCGCCGGGGTGACAAGGCGGCCGACGTCGTCGCCCTCGACGACCGCGGCCACCGCATCGTCGTGCAGTGCAAGCACACCACGACCTGCGGCAAGGTCGGAGCCAACGTCGTCTACCAGGTGAACGGGACCGCGGGACCCGCGCACGGCGCCGACGTCGCCGTGATCGTCACCAACGGTTCCTTTACAGGGGGAGCCCGGGAAAACGCCGCCGAGTTCCGGATCCACCTCATCGGACGGCAGGACCTTGCCCGCTGGGCCGCAGACGGCGAGTCTCTTCAGCGTCTGCTGAGGCTGACCACCCCGCTGCGGCGACGACAGCGCCTGCGCCACACCGCATTGACCCGCCACCGCAGCCCGTCACTACGGGAAGCAGATTCGCAGGAGGTCACGTGAGCACGAACGACGCCAGCTCCACGAGCCGGAAGATGACTCCCGAGGACGCCCGACGCATCCAGCGCAGCGCTGACAAGAACCCGCACGGTAAGACCGCCACCACAGGGTTCAAGCAAAGAGCGCAGTCGACGGCCGACACGTCCAGGAGGAACTCGAGACGCGGAAGGTAGCCCTCAGCCGGGCTCGACGATCAGATGGTGAGCAGGGCGAGGGCGGACGGCACCGGGCAGGGCGTGTGCACGATGGCGGCCGCTCGGCGTGCGCTCAAAGCCGCACCCCGACCCCGACTGGTTCAGGCGCTCTCGCGGCGCCGCCAGCGTGCCAGGATGCGCTGGTCCTGCTCAGCCTCGTCGCCCTGCCACAGCTCAGCTTCCCGCTGGGCGAAAGGCAGCCACTGCGGGTATTCCGGGTCGTCCGGGCGGACCTCGCGGGTGCCGTCGACTTTGGTGCCGTTAGGCAAGGTGGTCGCGGCCGGCACGCGGAGCACACCGCCGGGCAGCATTATCACGCTCATCGCCGCGCCTCTCCATTCAACAGCCGAGACCATGGCCGCTTCGCCAGCATAACCGCAACGTTTGCCCGCCTACCATCACAGGCATTCCCCGAGCGCCGTCATCCGATGCCGTAGCGACCCGACAGCCAGTGATAGGCGCGTTCGGCCGACGCCTCGTCCCCGCCGAAAAGCCGGATCAGGCGGGTGACCTTCCTGATGAGCGTGCACGCGAAGGCCTCGGCGAACAACTCGCCGGCATCTTCCCGGTAGGGCCGCATCAGGCGGTCTCGGCAGCTGTCCTGCAGGTGCTGCCAGAACTCCTCGCGTGAGGGGTAACCGTCCATGTGATCGCAGGCATGACCCAACTCGTGGCCGCACACGCTGACACTCGTCGACGGGACGGTACCGATGCCAATGCGGCGGGTGTTGGGATCGTAGACGCCCGGAGTCAGGTCCCAGGAGGCGTCCTGAACGGGCAGTTGCAGGCTCCGCAGAGACTCGAACCCGGGCAGGTCCGGCACCGAGCCGTAGCCCAAGTAGATGCCCCCCGTGAGGTGGGCCGCCAGGCGGACCGCGAGGGCGTGAGGCACCGCGGCCAGCGTCATCACGGCGAGGAGCAGCTCGGCGTCGGGGAAGGTGTCCGGACTCCAGCCGCGTGTCAGCCGCTCCTCCAGGGGCCCGACGTGCATCCACCCGGGACGTCCCCGATTCTGGCCGGCCAATCGCGAACCCTCCGCCTTCCGATACAAGATCAGGTGCAAACTCTAGCCAGGGCCCGGGCGACGGGGACGCTTCACCCTGACGGAAGCCGGGCGGCACAGCGGGGGCATCGGGTTCCGTGCGGCTAGGCATAAGGCCGGGCCAGGCAGCCCGACCGACAGATCCTGGCTGAAGGACCGCGGTCAAGCCGTGGTCTCCCGCCGACCGGCGCGATGACCGTGTCAGCGACTACTGAGCCCGGTCTCGTCCGGCAGGGCGCGATCGGTGACGACCAACTCGTCCGCCAGATTGAGGACGCGCACCCGGCCGTGATCGAACTCCAGCAGGAGCCCGATCTCCGCGTCGAAGTGTCGATCCACGATGTGCCTCACCGCTCGGATCGATTGACCGAGGAGACCGCTCATCGGGAAGGCCGGCGGGGCGGGAGCGACGATGACCCGGCCGCACTCGTCCATGTCGTAGTCACCGTGTGGTTGATCAAGGGTCAGTTCGATCGAGTCGTCCGGCGCTGTATGGAAGCGGACGGGGCCCAGGCCGCTCACGTGAAGCCACATGTGCACCAGCGAGGGCTCGTCAGCGCTCGGGTGCTCGTGCAACGACAGCGTCACCTGTTCAAGCCGCCGGCCGACGAGCTCGTCAGCGGAGACCACCCCGTCATGGTGTCACGGACGTCCAGGCCGCCGCGTCCAGGCGTGGGTGGACGTAGGCGTGCCGGCCGGCGGCCTCGTCACTGACGCCGAAACGACACCGAGGACAAGGAGCAGAGCCCGGCCGGACTGTTGCCCAGTCCGACCGCCGAGGCCTAAGCGCCGTCCCGCTGCTGACTCGCCGGCTGGGGCCCTGAATGCGGCCTGGACTCGGACCGCGGCCATCAGCGCCGGACCAGGACGGGTGGGCAGGTGCCACAGGGCAGGGTCGCGGCGAAGCCTGCGGCCTGGGATCCGGTCAGCAGCCGCAGGCGGATCTTGGAGGACTCGGCGGCCGCCTCGGTCGCGGCGATGGCCTGTGGCAGGTCCGTGGCGTCGAGCACGGTGACGGTGACGAACATGCCGATCAGGCACACCCCGGCGCCCATGGCCTCCTCTCTCGCCGCCTGCCGGGCCCGCGCCTGATCGAAGGCATCCCGCGCGGTCTCGTCCCTGCCCAGGCGATGCCGATAGGCCTGCCGGAACGCCGCCGAGGTGACCTCGCTCTCCAGCACTCTGTCGGCGGCCGCAGCCGGCAACGGCCGATACTGCAGCGTCACCCGCTTCAGGTAAGGCCCGGGCGCGACCAGCCGGGCCAGCACATCAGAGTGCACGTTCTGCCGCGGCGCCTCCTGCCAGCACCACGAAACCGACACCCCGCTGTCGTGCCGGTAGCAGCCCGCCAGCTCCTCGGCCGACAGCGGCACGGCATCCGCCCAGCCGGTGGCAGGTGCGCCGGGCTGGGGCCGGCTCGCCTCACCGCGCGCGGCCGGGTCGAAGGCCCCGCGCACGACGGCGGCGATCTGCGCCGCGGTGGCCCGCCCCAACTCTGTGACCCCGCAGGAGCCCAGCGCCGACTCCAAGCCCTCCAACGTACGGGACACCTCAGCCACGGCCGCCTCCAGTGTCGGCGGCGCCGACGGCGAGGCCGCCGGATCGAACGTCAAAGAGACCCGGGTCTCGACGTGCGCCGCCGCGGCCGGCGCGGACGCGACCAGCTGAGCCAGGATGGCCCTGGCCGTGGCAGGCGCGGCAGGGTCGATCGCCGCGGCGACGCTGCCGGCGAGATGGCCGCCCGGCTCTGGGGCGGTCTCCACGGTGACGCTGACCCAGCGCAGCATGGGCACGTGTCCGAGCGAGGCCAGCCAGGAACCCCAGCAGGCGACCCAGGTGTCGGCGTCATCGGGGTCGGCGAGCCAGGGTGAGGCGGCCACGACCCGCAGCGTCGCGGTCAGGTGCCCACTGCGCCGGTTCCACACCAGCCCGAACGGCCTGCCGTACCCGTCACAGGCCGACAGCAGCGCGGTCGCGGCGAGCACGCCCGGCAGCTCCAGCCGAGGACCCGAGCGGAAGCGGGTGAAGCCGCGCCGGGTGCCGTACCACCAGCGCCACCACGTCAGCAGCACCACGGCCAGGGGCGTGCCGCCGGAGGGCGCCAGGCCGAGCAGCGCCACCACGAGCACGGGCGGCAGCAGATACAGCAGCATCCGCGGGGACAGCGCGGTGGCCAGCAGCAGCGTCACGACGGCGCCGAGCACGGCGAAGGTGGCGCCGACGCCCATGCCGAGCAGCCCCATGCCGCGGCGGCGCCGCCAGCCCCCATACGTACGCGGTTCCCTCGGCTGCGTCATGTCCCGCCCGTCCTCGGAGACGTACGACGCGTCATGCCGGCTCCTGCCGCGGCGGATCCATCGAGGAGGAGACGGTGTCGCCGGCATTCTTCGCACCGGTGGCCAGCCCCGTGATGACCGCTCCCGCCGCGCCTGCGGCAGGACCCGCGGCGGCGCCGGCCTTCGCCGCAGACGCCCCAGACCCGGTCGACGCTCCCGCCGTACCCCCTGCGGCGGAGGGCGGGCTACCGGACGCGGCGGCCGCTGCGGAGGAAGGGCCCGCACCGGTCGGGGGCGGCATCGCCGAAGACATGAACCGGGCGTGCTCGACCGCACTCGCACCCCCCGCGCCGGAACCGGACCGGCCGCCGCGGAAGGCGCCGACCGCGACCGCTCCGCCCACGGCTGTGCCGAGCAGACCGCCACCGGAGGCCGCCTCGCTGACGCTGCCGCTCGCCCAGGTGAAGAACTTCAGCAAGGCCGGCAGCGCGAGGATCGACATGACGACCATCGCGAAGCCCATGAACGTCGCCCGGGCATCGGAGGCCTTCCCGAGCATGGTGAAGGCCGTCGCGTACACCATGGCGGCCGCGGGCTTGTAGAAGATCAGCGCCAGCATCCAGCCGGTCACCCGCCGGAACCACGGACGGGTGAGCGGCGTCATCGACCCGGCGGCCGCCAGCGGCAGCATCCCGGCCAGCACGACGAGCGCCGCCTGACGGAACAGCATCAAAACGGCCTGAACGGCCGCCATGACGACGCCGGCGATGCCGAGCACGATCACCACGCCCGGGGAGGCACCGGCCAGGCCCAGAACGGCCGCAAGCTTCGTGGACAGGTCGCCGGTGCTCATGCTGAGCACCCAGCTCGACCACTCGTCGCCCGCCTTGAGCAGCAGGGCGGGCAGCAGGACGCCGAGGCTGCCGGTGCCGAGGATGACGAGCACGCCCGTGCCGGCGTCCAACAGGGGCGCGGTCTTGCGCGTGACCGCGATCTTCGCGGCCGCCGCCAGCAGGGACACGGCGGCCACCGCCACGGCGAACGGCAACGTCCACTGCTGGATCCGCCCGATCGCGTCCACCGCCGACGGACCGCTGCACCCGACCACGGGGTCGGCGACCAGACAGGGCGAGTCGACGCGGGTCCACCAGGAGACGGTGTTGGTGACGACCCACGACACGGCGTACTGGATCGCCTGCGCCAGGCCGTCCACGCCGTACTGGACCGCGCCCTTGGCCGCCGTCCCGGCGAGGTCTCCCAGCACCTGGCCGCCGCCCTCGACCGCCTGGCGGGTCAGGGTTCCGGCGCCCGGCAGCGCGCCGTTCGCGACGGTCTCGGCGACGCACATCGGGGAGGTCAGGTCGACGCACCCCGGAGACGGCGCCGGCGCGATCGCGTAGGCCGTCCCCGCTCGTTCGCCGGCCGCGAAGAAGTCCATGCGATCATCCCCGATCCGGGAACAGGGTGTAGCCGGTCAGGTCGGTCACCGGCGCCGAGGACTGCGTCCAGTCACCCCCGGGCGGGGCCACCACCCGCCAGTCACCGTCCCGCCACACCACCCGCAGCCGGGTCGAGATGCGCACGGTGGAGCCGCCGCGGCCGGGCCCGGCGGCGACCACGTCGACGATCGCGAGATCAGGTGTGTATGCCTGCCAGCGGAACGCCTCCTGCACCACGTACGCGCGGCCGAGCGGCGCGCCATCGGCGACGCCCGCCGCCGCGCGAAGGCTGTCGTAGGCAGCGTGAACGGCCCGCAGCAGCGCCGGCCGGTCCGAGCCGGTGAACTGTTCCGCGATGGTCGGCTCGAACACCGCAGGCCCCCAGCGCGGGCTGGCCCGCATCCCCAGGTGCAGCGCCGCCAGCAACGCCCCCGCCGGGCTCTGGACGAAACCTGACGCCCGATTCCCGACCACCGCGTGCGGGCCGTCGGAGGCGGAGTACGGCAGGCGCACCCCGTGGAAGTCCGCCCACCGCCAGCCGCCCAGGTCCACCTCCGCGCTGGTGCCGGTGGGCTGTGCATGCGCCGACGCTGTCGGCCTGCCGGCAGGCGAGGGTTCCCGGGTGGCCGGCAGCATGGACAGCAGCACACCCGCCGCGATCAGCACCGCGGTGACCCCGAAGAAGACGAGCAGCCTCCGGCGCCGCCGCAGAGGAAGGCTCATCCGAAAATCGCCGTGATGATCGGCACGGCGACCGCGGCCAGCGACACCCCGAGCAGCACCTTGGGCAGCTCCGAAGCCCCTTCGGCCGCGTAGTGCGACCGGCCGGACTGCCCGAGCGCCATCTTCCCGGCGCAGATCAGGATCCCAGCGACACCCAGGATCAGGCAGGCCCACTTACCCCACCCGAGCAGCAGGTCGATCTTCGGCTGCAGTCCCGGTGGCACCTGCGGCGGCGGGTTGTTCACCATGTCGTACGGCGGCACGACCATGCCGACCGCGTCCTGCAGCGCATGCAGCCACATCAACGCCTCTCCCCACATCCCTCGAGCTCGCTCCGATCGCCTCCCAGCAAGCCGCAGCGGCGTTGCACGTCTCGTGACGCGCAGGTCCTGCACCGGCCGTCCGCCGCAAGGGCGGGTCACAGGCCATGCAATCGACCACCGGTGTCCTGCCCCTACGACGACAGCGGGAAGGAGACGGCACCCATGCGCACGTCGATCGGCTTGCGGGCAGGCTCGCCGGTTACGGTAGGCGCGCACATCGGCGGCGACCCGGATCAGGCAGCCGGACTGCGGCCCCGCCGCACCAGGCAGACGACGAGCGCGCTCGGCGGGCCGCAGCACGTCCTCGCCCTTGACGCCGCGCCCATTGCCCGCGTGATGACGCGCCGCGCTGGGGCTATGCGGGACCGTGCGTGCAACTGCCGCGAGACGACGCCGACCCACACGTCCGACGGGCGACGTCGGGCGGCCGCCCCCGGGCGGCCCGCCGTCCGCCTGGTCGGGTGGCTCGTCGACGCGATCCCGCCCCGCTGATGGGGTGGCGCTGGGCGGGGGCCGCCGCCATCGCGACGGTGACGCTCCCACTGCTGATCGCCGTGTTCATCCTCTGTCAGCCCCCGATCCCCGCCGGCGGCGCCGGGGACGCGACGCCGAGCGAGCGGGCGCTCGCCGACATTCCCGCGTCGTACCTGCGCTGGTACATGGACGCCGCGCAGACCTGCCCGGGCCTGTCGTGGACCGTGCTGGCAGCCATCGGCAAAGTCGAATCCGACCACGGCCGCGACCCCGCCTCCCGGCGCCCCAACGCGGCCGGGGCTCGCGGGCCCATGCAGTTCCTCCCGGCTACTTTCGCCGCGTACGCGGTCGACGGCAACGACGACGGCCGCACTGATGTCTACAATCCCGCGGACGCGATCCCCGCCGCCACCGCCTACCTGTGCGCCTCCGGCGCAGCCACCGACGTACGAAAGGCGCTGTTCGCCTACAACCACGCAGGCTGGTACGTCGACCGGGTGCTGGCCAAGGCCGCCGAGTACAGCACCGCCGTCCCTGCCGTCGCGGGTGATGCCATAGGGGCGATTATCGCCTACGCGCGCCAGCAGATCGGCAAGCCGTACATCTGGGGCGGGACCGGCCCGGCCGGGTACGACTGCTCCGGCATCGTCTACATGGCTTACAAGGCGGCCGGAGTGACAATCCCCCGCACGACCTTCGCGCAGTGGCCGTTCGGCGTCCACGTCCCCACGGGCCAGGAGCAGCCCGGCGACCTGGTCTTCTTCTCCTCCGGCCCGGGCAACGCGCCGGGCCGTCCTGGGCACGTCGCCCTCGTCATCGGCGGCGGCCAAGCCATCGAAGCCCGCTGCACCCGATGCGGTCCGATCAAAATCACCGCCTACCGCTCGCGCGGCAACATCGTCGGCTACACCCGCCCCCTGGCCAACCCCGGGGTCAAGCGTGTGCTCAGCGGCAGGGCCGCCGCCGTGCCGCCGCCTGTGCCGAGATGACGCCTCTGACCCCCGGGATGCCTACAGCTGCCTGCCGTGGGCGTTCCGCCACCATCAAATCCTCGACAGAGCCGACGCAGAGGCGAGCAGAACGCGCATGTCCGACCCTCCTTATCGTGCCACGTCGGGTTACAGGCAGGCCGCACGAGCCGTGAATACACCGATCATGTCGCTCAGCTTCGCGGCGTGTCCCCCGCCGACTGTCCCAGCATGCCGCGCACACGCCTCGTCGGCGGGAGGCGGCGCCTTCCGTGTCACGGCCGAGCCGTGACGATTCGTCGCGGCGGACGCGTTCGTCGAGCCGGGCGGACGCCTGGTGGATGCGCTCGCGCAGGTCGGCCGGGATCTCCGGCCACCCAGGGGAGGCCAGGAAGTCGGTGGCCGCCTCGGGCCCCATCCGGCGCAGGAGCACGGCCGCGACCAGGTCCCAGTTCTGCACTGTCGCCACGGTCCCATCCCCCAGTTCCGTCACCCTGCACGTGACGGAACTACCCGAACACCGCGACCGCCCTCAAGACGCGGGCGCCAGAGCGCCTGGCAGGAAGATCAGGCAGCATGATGGGCAGACCGAATGATCGCTAAGGTAGGAGCGCTGCCCGTCGCCTGCTTCGAAGGCGAGATCGGGTACGCCGGGAGCAATGAGATGCCGAACCCAGCCCTCAACCAGCGTGAAGTGGACTTCCTGCGAACACTTCGCCGGGGTCAGATCATCACAGGAAGGGTCACCGAGATCGCCGACTTCGGCGTGATCTTCGTGGACATCGGTGCATTCACCGCGACGATCAACGTCCCTGAGCTGTCGTGGCGGCCCATCAACCATCCTTCCGATGTCGTCACCGTCGGCCAGGAGGTCACGACGGAAATCCTCGACGTCGATGTCGAGTGCGGGCGCGTGTCGCTCTCTCTCAGGGCGCTACAGGAAGACCCGCTGATCGGCATCCAGCAGCAGATCGGCCGCACGGTTACCGGCCCGGTCACCAAGGTTCTTCCCTTCGGCGCCTTCGTCCGCGTCGACGACCCGACAAACGGTCTCGAGGGCCTCGTACCCAGCTCCGATCTCGCCGGCAGGGACGTCGAGATCGGCGACCTCCTCGCCGTGGAAATCGTTCACGTCGATGTCACCCGGCGACGGATCGAACTCGCCCTTGCAGCGAGGCAGGCATGAGAAGCCGCCGCAGGAGCCAGGAGGCCGGTGAGGTCGACGACCGGGAGGTAGCCGCATTCCTCGCAGCGATGGCATTCGTCGAAATCCGATTCCTGGCCGGAAAGGTCCGACGCGAAGAGGAAGAGGCTTCGCCGGCCGCTGTTCTCGATCGCATCAGGTCACTGGCCGACCTCTGCCACAACATGCCAGGGATCGCCAGGCCGTCCACCGGGCCCGCCTCCCGCACGAACCCGCGTACGAGCAGCCGAGAGCGCGCGATGACCGAACGACCCATGAGCTGGACGTGGAACACCGCCAGCCCGGAAGGGCGCACATGGATCCTGGAGCAACTCGATCAGGCCGGATTTCGCTGGACGCCCCCGCCTCCGCTTCCGACTCCCCGTAAGGGCCCGCCACGCCTCGGTCTGCGGCAACGATTCGGGGTGCTGCAGCGCTGGCCCGTGCGAACCCCGGCCGGGCGCCCGCCACTTCCCCGGCAGGCACGCGTTCTCAAGGCGCTGGACGCTGATGCCATGTGCGCGATCCACGACGAAGCCGCAACGCTTCGGCTCGGCCTCGGCGCGGGCGGCCCGTGGCTGCGAGCCCACCTCGATCCGGAAAGTGCCCACTACCTGGTGCCGGATCCAGCTGACTACTACTGGCCTGACCCCGATGGGAAGATCCGCTGGTGGCAATGCCGGACGCTGCTGCGCATGGCCGACGGCGAGCAGGTCAGCAGCTCGGTCGCCGTACTCCCCGAAACCTTCACCGCACTGCCCTCCACCCTCCCCCGCACGCGGCAGCGCCGCCTGGTGCACCTCGCTCGGGCGACCGAACGAGACACCTACCTTTGGGACCGAGACCACACGGCGGAATGCAGCCCCCAGCGCTGCGGCTACACGCCGGACTCCAAAAGCTCGGAGACGCACAGTGAGTAGGAGACGGTACGTGGCACGGGGGGTGCCAGGCGGTTATCGCATCTGGGACAACAAAGCCCGCCGATGGTGGGGAGATCTCTACGAGCTGTGCCCCGACGACCTTCTGGACGAACTGAACGGCGGCGCGGACTACGAGAAGATCACCGCTCTGCTCAGACGATACCGAGCCCTCAAGCGCTGATCGGACGCGCTACGAGGGGTGCGTGCGGAGAACGGCGCCTCCCCGACGGGGCCACCGGTCTTCGGCCAGGTCGCCGCGGCGGTGCCGCCCACGGGACATGCAGCTCGTCGATCAGCACGCGGATCCGTCCCGCGTGGCGGGCCAGGGCGGCCCTCCCACGCCTCGATCTTGTCCCCCGCCCCACCGCCCCGATCGGGGCCCGTCGAGCGTGGGGTGGGATGGGGCTGCCGGTGGCCGCCGGCCATCACGCCGTTATCGCCCAGCCCACCCACCAGCTGCCCGGTGCCGGCCGCCGATCTGCACGTCCCGCGACCCCGGCGCGCCCTCGCCGGTCACCGTGAGAGACATCAGGCTCATGAGGAACAAGCCCGTGAAGGAATGCGGGGCAGCGCGGCGGCCCTATCGGAGGCTCCTCTCGCTCAGCGGCTTTGCCAGGCGACACTCTGGTGATCTTCGGCGAGTCTTGCCAGGGTTCCGACCCAAGGCCCGAGGCTGTCACGGAACTCCTGCTGCTCGGGAGCGTACAGCTCGGGAAGAACCATGACCCGCAGCCGGGCGGCGGCGATAGTCAAACGCTTGTAGTCGTGAGGACCGCTGGGCGGCAAGCCGATGCCTGCGATGGTCTGCCCGAGCTGCTCGAGCTCGAAGGAAAGATCGCCAGTCACCCGATCGCGCGCGTCCACAAGATGGGATGTGAGCCGCAGAAGTTGCTCCCCGTGCTGGTTCATCCACTGAGCTTCCTGATCGGAAAACCGCGACCCGAGTACGTGCAAATCGCCATCATCGGGGTGCTTGCGGTGATTCTCGGCATCCGCGAGCGAGAGGATGCGTGCCCGGGTGGCCTGTCTCGTAGACAACCCCACGCGTTCCCCCAGCGCCCGAAGTGTCACAGGGGGATGAGTGGCACCGCCTGCTCGCAGGAGTCGCAGCTCCAGGCTGTCGAGGTGAGCGGGAAGGGCGGGGATCGAGCGTCGCGCATAGGTGAGCAGGGTGAGCGCGTCCAGGACGTCGACCCCCAGTGTCTGGCGTGGATTGACCTCATGCTGTTCCGCAATGAACTGAGCGAGTTCGAGAGGGTCATCCGCCGCTCTTTGCAGATGGCGGTGCCCGTAGGGGCTCCCTGGTCGCTCCACGATCGCGTCTCGAGCCGCCTCCATCTCCTCCCGGCTGATGGTGGGGATGCGACGTGCGGGCATGCGTAAATTCTATCTTTACGCCTGCGCCTGCTCCTGCTTGCAAGGGGGTCAAATGCAGTGTGGGGAAGAGGCGTCACCTGTCATCTCGGTCGCGCGGACTCGCTGCCATCCCCTTCTCCCGGCCATCGGAAGTGCTCAGTAAGGGATCGGTGGGCATTCCTCCGCGACGGCTTGAGCGGGGGAGCGGGCCTCCTGTTGCTTCCCTGTGCGCCTCCTGCGGGGATACGGGAATGCGGCGAGGTCCCCCGGCCCCCTACGACTGATTCTCGGCCTCAGCGCGGCCCTACAAGGACCCCGATGGCGCGCGGACCTGCGTTCTGTTTCCCCTGCCTGGCAGCGAGTTCTACGGCTACCTGCCGTAGTTCCTCTCAGCTGACGGATGCCTCTAAGCATGGGAGATGCGGCAGGCAGGCATCTCGCAGGATCCCACTAGGAGGCTGGTTTCATGCGAGGGATCCGCGTGGGGGGCCAGTGATTCTTCAGTGCGCGACGCCGGGGCAGCCCTCCACCTGGCTAGTGGTGAGGACCTCGGAGAGGATGTCGCCAGGGGGCCGATCCTTTCAGGGACCCGATCTGAAAGACATGCGTCCTCGCTTGCTCGGTGTCGCCCGAGATGGGCGGATGGGAAGAGAACTGGGCAGGGTTCCGACAGTCGTCCTCGCCTGCGCCTACGCTCTGCCGCCTACTGCCGGACGTGTATCCACCGCTGCGACCATGGCCGCATGCGAGCAGACGGGGCAGCGCGGAACCGATCCAGATACCTGGCAGCATGGCAATGGGTAACGGAACGGTTAACTCTGCAGATCAGACCATATGCCTTTCACACAATCACACGTTCGCACAGTCGGCCTGTCCCACAGTCACGCAAGCGAGCGGGCGGGGCGTCATGGGACCGGCCCAGGCGCCCAACAGTGTGGAAGTAGGTAACGGAACGGCTAAGTCCCCAGCTCAGACCATGCGTGTTTCACACAATCACACGTTCGCACAGTCGGTATGTCTCACTGTCGCGCAAGCGGAGCGGAAGCGCCACGCCCGCCGGAAATCCCACTAAAGCTCTAAGGGGACCTCTAGCATGTCCCCTGCGGTCATGCTCCTTGACGAGCGACGCACCCTATGTCTCAACCGGAAGGCAGGATCCTTGGCATGTCGGTCACACCGGTACCGGAAGCCGCTCTCCCCGAAGGGCATGCGGATACGTCCACCTGGCTTGCCCATGACATCAAGTCGGTCGCCAACGTCGTCGCGCTGATGATGCGTAAGGGTGGCGCTGGTAAGACCACGCTGACGTTGCTGCTCGCGGATGCCCTGGCTCGGTTCGGGCTCCACGTCCTGGTTGTCGACCTCGACCCGCAGGGCAATAGCTCGATCGGCCTGGGCCACAAGGTGGTGCTGGAGCAGACCGGAGAGACGAAGCTCGGCAAGAAGCCAATCATGACGCCCACCGAGCCCACAGTCCTTGAAGTGATCGAGGCGGACACGGAGGGTGTGGCGGACGACGCGATCCAGATTGTCGACTGGGGTTATGACCCGGACGAGCCGTTCCACCGTGGAGGCCCGCTGTTCCCGGGAAGGGTCGGCAGGATCGGCGTCATCCCTTCCTACCGGGCACTGGAGGTGGCGGCCGCGACATGGCGGCCGAACGATCTGGAGAAGCTGGCGAACGCACTGCTGCTTCCGTCGGAGAAGGGTGGCATCGCTCCCAACGCCAAGTGGGACGTCGTACTCATCGACACCCCACCCGGTGGCTCCCTGATCTCGATCATGGCAGCCAAGGCCGCGTATCGCGCGCTGCTCGTGACCCAGGCGCAGCGGTTCGGTGTGGAGGCCATCCCGGAGACGCTGCTGCTGGTCGACGACATCCGGGAGAGCTACAAGCATGACGAGCTCGACGTGCTCGGTCTGGTGTTCAACGAGTACACCGAGCGGTCGCAGACGCAGCGCCACCTGATGGCAGAGGTCGACGCCGAGCAGCAGCGGGAGGGCTCACCGTACGAGGTCGACGTCTGGAAGGGCCGGGTGCCCAACTACACAGTGGTCGACAAGTCGCAAAACGCGGAAGCCCCCTTGTCGGCCTTCCTGACCTCCAGCTCGGATCGCGAGCCTGCGCGGAAGGTGTGCCAGGTCGCCGAAGGGGTGGCCATCCAGCTCCTGGAGGCGATCGGCCATCCGCGTGCGGGTGAGGTGAAGCAGGCGTGGAAGCAGGCGTGGCCTGCCGACCTGCGCATGCCGATCATTCGGGAGGTGTGAGAGTGGCGAACAGCCGGTTGAAGCCCAAGCCGATCACGGGATTCGGCCGGGCCGCTGAACCCGCCGAGGAGCCCGCGCCTGCTCCGGCCCCCGAGCCCGCGATCGAGCCGGCACCTCCCTCAGTGCCGTCTGCTGCTGTGGCGTCGAAACTCGAGGAGCCCGCGAAACAGGATTCCCCGGCGAAGGCGCCCGCTCCTGCCGAGGCGACGGCTACCGCGGCCGCCGTCCCGGTGGCGCCTGTCACCGAGGAGCCTCCTGCCGAGCAGGCCGCCGCGACGGTCGTATCCGTGCCGGCGCCCGTCCCGGAGACTGTGCCCACGCCTGCCCCCGTGCAGGCAGACCCCCCGCTGCAGGAGCGCCCCCCGGTGGCAGAGGAACGTCCCGCCGTCACAGCTCCGGCGCAGGAGCTTGGCGATGCCGGTCCCGAGCATGATGAGGACTACGAACAGGAGAAGCCCGAGCCCGAGCGGGAAGTGGCGGAAAGGCCTCGTACCCGCCCGGTGTCTCGCGGTGCCGTCTCCCGCATGCCGTCGGCGCGCGCCATTCTGGAGTTGCCGCGGACGCCCGCGTCCGCATCGTCGGGAGTGACTCTCGGGCAGGCGGGTCGCGCGGTTGCCGCGTCGTATCTCCTCGCTTCCGAGGGGGACGAGCGGTGGGCTAAGTTCTCCATCCGTCTCCCCGAGGACCTGCACCGGCGGTCGGTGCGGGCGATGAACCGACTCCGCAAGATGCTGAGAAGGCGAGGGCTCGGCACCAACCACGTGTGGAACGCCGCCCTGGCGGTGATGACGCCGGCGGACCTCGATGTATGTGTCGAGTGGGCACGGGCCCGCCGGCAGGCCAGCGATGGCATCGAGGCGCCGTCCCGATCGACGACCGTGCACCCTGCGGTGAAGGAAGCGATGACCGACCTCGAGGGCGACCTACGCGAGCACGCCCGGCACGGTCTCGTCGGATACCTCATCGCGGAGATCATCAACCGCTTCCTCGACAGGCTGGAGGCGGAGCTGCCGGACGTCAACGACTCAGCCGTGTGAAACCGGCGACGGCCCCGGAGCCGCCGACCGCGCTCCGGGCCCGTCCGCCTGCCCCTGACTGACGCCCCGGCCACGCCGGTGCACGGTCGTGCTCAAAGCGTGGGGACGCTATATCACCCCCGCAGCGATCACGGCCGCGCACCTTGTCCTTCGACATCCCGTATTCGCTGGCGAACTCCTTGAAGGTCGCCCCATCCCGGTATATGGCGGCTGCCTGGCCGACGTCGAACACAACAGATGCCGTCGTAATGGCCGAGTATCGGCAGCGCGACCGAACGTCTCACCTCATCGCCGAGTTGGGCTGGTTGCCCCGCGACGAGGGGGTGTGAGAGCCGCACCGGTTCGGTGCGGCTCCCGTCTCACGCCGATCGCAGTCTGCTGTACCGCCGCCGTTCCTCCGCGCTGCCGTGCACAGCGAGCACGGCGCGTAGGCGATCGGCGTCGAACTCGCCGTAGGTCGTCAGCAGTTCGACCGCCCACTCCAGCTTCGGGCCGATCTCCTGGCCTCGCGGCTGATTGCTGGACCAAATCTCCAGGTTTCCTGAACGGAGGCGACCTCGCTCATCCACCTTGAACGGCCCGTCCACCCGGTTGTCCGCGCGGTTCCCGTTGACGTGGTGAATCTCCTCGTCCGACCACAGCGGGCGGCCGAGAACCCCCTCGGTAATGACGCGGTGCTCGAACTGACGTCGCCCGTTCACCGTGACGTGGCGGTACCCGTTCTTGTCGATGTGGCCCGCCCCATCCGGTGCCTTCTCCGGGATCCTGTCTAAGGGGGCACCCTCAGAGCGGCGGCGCGCATGCGTACGGCACAGCCCGTCCATAGTGTAGGAAGGGCGGATGTCACCGAAGGATTGGCACATCACACAGGGCTTGTCACGGTTGTCCTCGCGCTGGATGACCGTCAGGGGTCGCCCCATCTTGTTTTGCCAGTAGTGCCCGGAACAGAAGCCACCAGTGTGGACGGGAAGATCACACTCTGGGCCTGGGCAGACGCCCTCCCTGGCCTGCCTCTCTCTTATGGGGGTGAGAGGTTTGTCCTTCTTCCACTGACGGTAGTGTGTGAGACAGTAGCCGCACTCGTCCGTGTGCCGGACACGACCACAATCAGGGAAGTCGCAGAGACTGGCAGGCGCACGGCCGTCCTTCCGCGCCTGAATCAGATGCTTGCGACAGAAGCCGTACGCCTTGTGCTTGTTCTCGCAGCCTTCCTCAGAGCAGGTTCTTCCGGTGGGGGCTCGTCCCCGCGCGACCTCGGTTTTGAGAAGTCCAGCCCTCCAAGCCCTCTCATAGCAGAGACGGCAGAGGCCACGCGCTTTGATCTTGACCGGGTTCTTGCACCCGTCGGTGACACATGGCATCCGACACACCGGCCCTCCATACGTTGAGCAATGCGCTCATCCGTTCGAGATCGGTGCCCATCGTATTCACACGAAACGGGCCTGTCGCAGGGAATTCCCATACGGCAAACCCGCAATAACTGGGAGGACTGGGCGAAATTACCCCGGACTAGCGACTCCGGGCGATCGCACACCATGCCCCCCGCGCCGTCCAGCCAGAACCACTGCCGGATGCCGACCAACCCAGGGGCGCGGTTCAGCCGCGTCAGCGCGTCTGCATACTCGACCAGGCCGGGCGCGCCGCGCAGCGCCCGCCACAGCTCGTCCATCACCCCAGCATGAGCGCCCGTCGCGGTGCTGATCGAGACAGCCACCGACTGCCTGTCGAAGAGCTTTCAGCCGTACCCGAAGGACGCGACGAGGTAGGCGTCCTGCTGTATGGCTGAGGTGTCGACGACCCGCATGTGCCACACCTGCTTCTTGCCGCTGACCGAGACGCTGACGGCGAGGGTGTAGGCGCCGTTGTCGTCGGTCTCCAGCCGCCGGGTTTGATCCCCAGGCGGCCGGTCTCGGGTAGAAGGTGGGGTACACCAGCTCGCGCAGCAGGCCCTGCCGCCCAGGCGGTCACCGTACGGGCGACCTCGCCGAAGGCACCGGCATGGGGAGGGCGACCCGCAGGCGCAGGGTTCTGGTCGGGGTTGCGGTAGCGCACGTACCACCACAACGGCTTGCCGAGCCGGGACAGCAGGTCGGGCAGGTGCTCGGCCAGGATCGCGTTCTGCCGGTGCAGCTCGCCGTATTCCCGGGTGGCCTATACCCGCTGACGGCCACATGAGCTCCGGCAAGCCCACGGGGATGAGCGGTCAACGGCGTCAAGACGATCTCCCTGGTGACCGTGGGCGAGCGTCTCGCCCGCGATGTTCAGGAGGCTCTCCTGCGTCTCGGGTGGACGCCCGACTGCGCTGCGCCTGACGGTCGAGTGCCTTGTGCTGGTCGTCGCGGGCCCGCCACACCCAGACCGCCTGGTCGCCCACCACTCCCGGCGGTGGCCGCCGTGCCCGCCGCGGCGGCCACCGCGGCGGCGGCCCGGTCGGCGGCATGGTGTGCGGTGCTCACGAACAGCGGCCCGACCGCCTCGCGGGCTTCGGCCACCCACCCACTGGGTGGCGGGCACGATCCGGTCCGCGTCGAGGGGGGTCGGTCTCGGCCCGGATGTCAACCTCGTACTCCGGCAGCGCGGTCGTGATCTCCCGCTGCTTGGACCACAGCCTCTCCCGAGGACTTCGTCCTCCGCCGTCGCGAGGACCTGCGCCAGGGTCCCCGACGGTGGGGTGAGCGTCGGGCCGGTGCACCTTCGGCGGTAGCGCCCGGGGACAGGCAGGGTGAGCGCGCTTATGCGCCGCCCGTGCAGCCGACCCCCGCAGGTGCAGGGTAAGTGCGCGCTGCGCGTCCTCCGCGCCGTGCACGCGCAGCCCGATGACCCGCTCGGAGCAGGGGCAGGCCGCTATAGCGTCTACAAGGTCACGACCGTCCATGGTCCCGCGGGGTCGCGGGGTTTTAAGCGGGACGGGCCGGTGTCGGCCGCCCAAGGCCGGCGGAGGCGGCGGGCGGCCGACGATGAATGGAAAGGACGGGCGCGGCCACTGGGAGGTGCGGCTGCCAGTATCGTACTCGCGGCCGCCAAGGGCGCACGGGTTCTGACGGGGCCGGAGTCGCGCCTGTGACGCCGTGGTCTGGCCAGACGCTAGCCGATCGCGAACGGCCCGCCAGCCTCGTTCAGCTCGTCGGGGCGGTTTGGCGGCCGGACGGCGGGCGGCTCCCCCCCGGGAGCCTCCTGCAGTGCTTGCATGACGCCCTCCGGGTTACGGATGAGCCCTGGGTGCCGCTTCAAGTATGTGATCTCCTGGGGGGTCAGGTTACGGATGTCGACGCGGCCATTCGCCTTGACGAGTAGAAGGGACCCGACGATCGCCGTTCCGCTTTCGATCTTCTCGAAGGCGGCGATGAGCTTGGCCGCCGCGGCGGCCTCCTGGTCATCAACCGTTGCTTGGCTCTCATCGACTAGGCGCAGTTCGGCTGCTCTCTGGATTTGCGCCTGCAGTAGCTTGCCGTCCTCACCCCGCAGCCACATCCGAAGACGCTGGAAGACGCTGCCCCAGATTCCGGGAGATGCTTCAATGTCGGAGCCGTCGTAGGCCTCCACCATACCTTTTAGCGCAGCGACTACCTCTGGATAGTCCTCTGTATTCTCGAGGTACAGGAGGACAGGTAGAGACTGCTTCTGATACATGCCGTCCGGATGACCGACATCCATGGTCAGAGGGCTTTCCAGCTCAGAGAGCGCTTCTCGAGTCTGTTCCTGCGCCTGCTGAAAGTAGTGATCAGGGGCAGGTGCCCTGCGCGGAAGGCCGTAGAGGTCAGGCATCGGGTCAAGGTAGGCCTCCCTTTCCACAGCCAGTCCTCGTGCCAGTGCTGCAATCCGGGCCTCCCAGGCACGTATCGCAGGTCGACTAGCTTCCGCTGTGGCGTTCTGAGCAAGGTTGGCAATCTCGGCTAGCCTGGCCCGCAGCTCTGGTTCGTTCACCCGCTCTTTGAAAGTGAAGCGGAGCTCGCCTATAGCGCTCGCGAGGTCGATGATGATCTTCTTGTCGACGTTCGGCCGGGCAGCGAAGAGCACACAACCCAGAGGTACTTCCAGCGCACGCGCCAGCCAAGCGGGAGCATGCTCCATCACGGATTGAAGGGGGTGCCGCTCGTCTTCTGACAGGGTCACTGGGATCTCGCAAGGGGTGGAGGTTTTGTTTGGTCCCCCATTCTCACGGAGTGAGCTGATCGTTGTGGGGAAACGAGAGCTCCCGATAACGCGAGCAAAGGAATCTACGCTGTAAAGGCGCGGCCATCGCACAACACCTTCATGAGAGGCCCGTTATCCGGGCCTCTCCCTCCCCCCGTATACCGGACACTCGAACCCAGGATTACCCATCGGTGCCCAAACCCCGGCCCCCAGCGGCGCCGCGCAGATGCGCCGGTTGTCCACTGCCTTCACCTTAGCGGGGCTTTACAAAGTAGATCGCGCAGCCGGATCCGCGGTAAGGAACCGTCCGGAAGGTCGAGTAGGGGAGCGTGCCCCACACCGTAACCGCTCCAACAACAGGCCGCAGAATCCCTGCAGCGTCGACTGCAGGGGGTAGAGAGCAGCACAGCGGGGGACCGGCTGTCACGGACCGAGCAACGCCCCCACGGCCTTCTGAACCCCATGACAAGCCCGGACCACACAACCACACGGGCCGCCCCCGCGACGCTCAGGCCGTATAAGCCCGGCCATCGCCCCCCAAGGCGGAACCGCGAGCAAACAGCCAACGACCTGCGCTGCCACAGGCACACGCCAGCGCCAAAGAGCAGGAGCCGCAGGTCAGCCGGGAGGGGCGACACCCCGGGCAGCGACACTCCGCGTCACCACGCTACGACACGCCGGAAAATCACAGCCGTCTTGCTCGCCTCGCGAACCAGGTTCCGGTAGAACTGATCCGAATTACATGGGTGGTAGTAGCACGGGCGGGAGAAGGAGCTGAGATGCCGCAGCCGCACAGGGGGAAGAGGACGCCGCAGACGATCCGCTTCCCGGGATCCCTGGACGCTGAGATCAAGCGCCGCATGCCGGCCGAAGGCTGGAAGGATTTCGGGGACTACGTCGTCGCCCTCCTGTGCCGGGAGCACGGCATCGACATTCCGTCCTACCTGACGCTTCCGAGCGTGTCGATGACGGCACCCGGCATCCCCGGCATCCCCGGCATCGCCGACCTGGTGGCTGCCGAACCAAGATCCGATGTCGCGGCGCAACCGGACGCAACGGAGCGCAGAGCACAGACGATCCGCTTCCCCGAGCCTCTACACGCCGAGATCAAGCGGCGGCTGAAGACCGAAGGCTGGAAGAACTTCGACGCCTATGTGGTCGCCTTCCTCTGCCGGAAGCACGGCATAGAAGTTCCCGCATACGTCGCGGTACCGAGCGCGGCACCGCAGCGGGCGCCGATCCCCGGCCTGGAACTGGTCCCTGCCGCGACGAAGACGGGAGTGGCGGCCTAACCCTAGGGCGGCCGCACGGAAGGAGACAGTGAAGGAGAACAGATAACGCCGCAGGTCGGCGTACTCCTCACAAAAGCAGAGAGCCCCGCGCTGATTGGCCTGAGAAACCTTGCGCGGAGCCCTCTCCCATAGAGCAGACATCCCGGCCCGGCCCGAGTCGGCTGGCCAGCTTTCGCGCGCCTGGCCGGGTGTCCGTGACGTCTGGAGCCCAGAATAGAACACGGGTCACCGGGTCGGCCAGTCACGCCCGTTTTCGGCGTGTCCGACCCCTTCTTGAACGTTGCCCGGGAACGGCTTGACTCTTCCGAGCCGATCCCCGCGCATCTGGTGTGCGCACGATCGAGGGCCGAATGGCACCGCGCCGTGGAGTCACACCCCGACACGGCCTCGCGACGCGCCGACTGGCGGCGCGGCCTGATGGCCGTCGTATGGCAGCTCGCCACGCGCACCGGCCGGAACATGGTCACCGCCCCGAAGAAGGGCGCGACGTGGGCGGTCATGGCCGCAGAGGCCGGAGTGTCACGCTCGACGCTGGCCGACCGCCTGGCGTGGCTGCTCGAGCGAGGGCTGCTCGTGCGCGTCACACCCGGCACCACACCGCGGTTCCGCCCGGGCACCTTGCGCGGCGCGCTCGACGACGGCCGCGGCAACGAGGCCGCCACCTACGTACTGACAGTGCCGGCCGACCTGGCGCAGGCCCTGGACGAGGACGACCAGGGCGACGGCGAGGAGTTTCGCGCCCGCGCTTCCGCCCCCACTGTGGACGACTGGCGAGACGCTCCCTGGCCTGCGGAAACACTGCCTGTGGAGCTAACTCGGACCCCCAAGCCTCACGTGGTTGATGTAGGTGAAGAAACTTTCCCAGACGTGCGCGCGCGCGAGACGCCCGCTCCCGCGGCGCCCGTGGCTGCCTGGCCAGCCGCCGCAACGCCGGGCACCAAGGCGGAGATGCTGGCGGCGTGCGAGCGGCTGCGAGCCGAGGACCCGATCCTGCGGAAGATGTCCGCACGGCACCTGCGGTCGCTGCTGCGTAGGCTGTTCCAGCTCGGTGCCACCGTCGACGACGTGCGCCACGTCCTGCACCACCAACCGGGCGGCGGAGCGTGGCCGCTGGCGGCGGCACCGCGCTTCGTGCCGGGCTGGGTCCGGTGGCGGGTCCATGCATGGCTCACCCCGGATTCCTCTCCAGACGGCGAAGGCATCCGGTTGTCCAGCCCGCTGCCGTCGCAGGTCCGCGAGGCGTACCGGAGACGGATCCGTTGTGAGCAGACCGCGCGGACGACCGCGCTCGCGGAAGCGCGGACGTGCCGAGGGGACGCGGCTGCCGGGGCAGCCCTCGCCCGGCAACACCTGATGGCAGCTCTGTCACGGGCCCCGCAACGTGCAGCGTGAGCCGCTTGCCGAGAAAGGCGATGGTCAGGTGTGTGGTGTGGAGTGACCCTGTGGACATCGGTGGCGACCTCGATGACCGGCGGGGCAGGATGGCGGGCGTGGGGATGAGCGCCGACGATCTTCTGGCCGAATGGCTGGTGAACATGACGCGGGAGCAGCGGCAGCGTCGGTTTTGGGGGTTTCGAAAAATTTCCGGCTCGTCGCGAGAGGCGCCAAGTGACGGCACCGAGCAGATTCCCGAGCGAGAACCGCAGGTAGTGCCATCGACAGACCGGGCCCGTCAGGCTGGCGAACCGTCCGGTTATACAGGCTGAGGCTAAGCAGGTCGGCGATCTGGACACGGTCACGCTCCGACCGATCGAGGCCATGGTGTCACAAACAACAGATCATCTAGCCAGAGTGGCACCCGCTACACGAGCGGATCCGTCGCGCCGGTCCTGGGACCTGACATGACCGGCGACACGGTATCGGTCTTGATCGGAGGCGTACCAGGGATCACAACTCTCGTGCCGTCAGCGGCAAACCCTTGGCGCCGCACAACCGTCCTCTCACCGGTCAATGTCCCCCAACCACGGGAGAGCTGATGCTCCGTCGTGTCCTCGTCGCGGGTGCGCTCGTCGCCTCCGCCCTCGTCGCCCTCGCGGCTCCGGCCGGTGCCACAGCTGTCGGCTCGGCCAGTGCGGCGGCGAGCTGCTACAAGCGGGTCGGCAACCACTGGAACTGCATCACCCCCGGTGCTTACTGCCCGGCGACAGCGCACGGGAAGTACGGGTACGCCAAGGTCACCAGCAAGCGGTACCGGTGCTCGTACTACACGAGCGACCGACGGTGGCACTGGAAGCGGGCGTAGAGACGACGAGGGGGTGCGCGGGGGCGGGCGTAGGGGATGTCGGGCAAGCACGAAGCGGCTCGCCCGATTTTCCGAGGGCCTACTGGTTATGGGGTGTGCAACTGCAACCCCCGTCTACGGGCAGCGCGTGACGGTGGTCGCGCTGGAGGTCGTGACGCTGCGCGAGCACCTGGAGCGAGGCGGGCCGCGATAGCACACCGCAGCGCCGCGCGGGAGATCTCGGTCGCCACCGACTCAGATGCCCCGTGCGTCGAGGGGCGGCGGACGCTCCAGTTCAGACTCGGCAACGCGTACATGTCCAAGGTGCACGCCGCGCTGGTGGCCGCGGCAGTCGCCCCGTTCATGCGGGTCTCCGGGCTCGTCGACCTGGTTGCCGCGCTGATGCACCCGACGTTGTGCCGCGCCCGCCCGCCCCGGCCCCCGGCAGCGGAGCCAGAGGCCCCGCACACGGACGGCATTCCGGTAAGGAGGTCGGCGCGGTCACCGCCCGCTCCGAAGACTGGCCCCTTCCAGCGGTCGCCCGCGATGCCGATGGCGCCTCTCGCCATCGGCATCGTCGCATCTGCCCCGTCCGCAACAGACAACCTCGCTGTAACGGCCGCCAAGCCGGTCCGGATATCCACTCAGACAATGCGACCAACACGACGAGGAATCGCTTTTACAGGTATTTGAGCGACTCTGGCGCACATCCGCCGAGCGGAGCATGTGAGATCACGCTCGGCTGAGACGCGTCCGGGAATTCATGAACCCATGGGGTGTCGTCTTGCACGTATTGGTGGCCATAGCAGCCGAGGACCGTTCGGACCAGATTCGTGACCTCTACTCATGGCTCAGTGACGAGCCCGAGCTGCGTGGACGCGTTCGCATCAGGGAAGTCGCCGGGCCACCCGGCGCCCTCGGTCCGATGGCGGACGGTCTGCAGGTCGCGCTCGGTGCGGGAGGGGCGGTGGCGTCGCTGGCGAGCGTGCTGATCGCGTGGTTGAGAACCCGTGGTGGTGAGATCGGCGTGACCCTGACCAGAGGCGAAGGCGAGACCCGGGTGGAGGTGACGGCCAAGGGCGTGAAGGCATTGGATCTCGCCGGAACGCAGGCGCTGACCGCGCATCTCGTCCGAGCGTTGAAGGACGCCGGTGCCGATGACGACGACTAGGCATCCTCCTCTGTTGCTTGCCTCACCGGGCGCTGAGGTTCTGCTCGTGGGATCGGGCACCTATGCAGCCGGGTCCCGATTGACCCATGTTCCCTCCGTTGCGGCAACGGTCGGCGATCTCGCGGCCTGCCTTGTCGATCGTGCTGGACTGGATCCGTCCAACCTCTCGACGCTGATCGATCCCGCCGATCCGGCAGAGTTTGGGACCGCCCTCGTCCGGGCAGCGCAGCGGGCGCGAGATGTCCTTGTCGTCTATTACGTGGGCCACGGCCTGGTCAGTGCGCGCAACGAACTTCATCTGGCGACGCGTTCCACTATCGATTTGACCCAGGGGATTGCAAGCCACCAGGCTGTGCCGTACTCGATCGTGCGTGAGGTCTTAGCCGATTGCCCGGCGCAGTTGGTGCTCGTCGTCCTTGATTGCTGTTTCTCCGGACGCGCGCAGGGGAGCACCGTGCGCGCGGACGTCGACGAAGCCTTCGACACCGCTCAGCGGGGAATGTACGTGCTCACCTCCACGAGCAGGGACGAGGCGGCCTGGGCGCCGGAGGGTCAGCGACACACTGCCTTCTCCGGTGCCCTCATCACCCTGCTCATGGCGGGGGATCCCGCCGCGCCGCCGTTGTTGACTTTGGATCACTTATACCGGTCACTGGCCCGCACGCTTACGGAACGCGGTCTTCCGCGACCTCGGCGCCAGGCAGCCGACTACGCCGACCAGCAGCCGCTGGTCTCCAACGCCGCCTATCGGAACGTTCCAAAGCCGGTGCGGCGTAGCCAGGAGGGGACAGGGGATTTCAGCCCTTACCGGGGTTTGGCCGCCTTCGGCCCGGAGGATGCCGACTTCTTCTTCGGGCGTACGAACCTCACCGCGAGCTTGATCCGCCGGGTGCTGCACGCACCGTCACGCACAGGGCCACTTATCGTGATCGGACCGTCGGGGTCGGGAAAGTCTTCACTGCTGCGCGCTGGTCTCATCCCCTCGCTGTCTCGAGCATCAGGCCGAGGCGAACCCGGCGCCGGTTTCATGGTCTTCACTCCGGGTGACGACCCTGTTGGCGTGCTCGCGGCACGGTTCTCCAGTATCGCCGGCCTGCCTCGGGAACACCTACGGGGACAGATCGAAGCCGATCCCGCTGCCCTGAGACGAATTCTTGCTCATCGGCGCCCCAAAGCGGTGCGCCCGATCATCATCATCGATCAGTTCGAGGAGATCTTCACCGCGTGCCCGGACGAGAACCAGCGCCGGATCTTCATCCGGGCACTGCAGGAGGCGTCCTGCGATCTCGCCCGCCCCGCGCCTGCAGTGGTCGTCCTCGCGGTCCGAGCGGATTTCTACGCGCACTGCACGGATCACCCGGAGCTCCTGGCTGCCCTTGACCACCCCGTGGTCGTTGGCCCGATGACCACGGCGCAGCTCCGCGAAGCCATCGAAAGCCCGGCCGCGCTCGCCGGGCTCGCCCTTCAGGACGGCTTGGTGGATCTCCTCCTCGACGACCTCGGGACCGGAGCGCAAGCGGCAGGCGCTGCCGGAGGCGTTCTGCCGCTGCTGTCCCACGCCCTGCTCGCTACCTGGCACCAGCGCGAGGGCCGGACGCTGACCCTGGCCGGATACCGCGCAAGCGGCGGAATCGCGCGATCGCTCGCGCAGACCGCCGATGCTGTGCTGGCAGGTCTCGACCCAGCGAGCCGCCACACCGCGCGATGGCTCCTACCCCGCCTCATCCGGGTTGGCGAAGACACGCAGGACACCAGAAGGAGAGTGCCGCTCGCCGACCTGATCCCGTCGGCCGGTGCACCGGACCATCCCGACGTCCGGCAGATCCTCGACCACTTCGTCCGGGCCCGTCTGGTCACAGTGGACGAGGACGCGGTGGAGATTACACACGAGGCCCTTATCCGCGGCTGGCCCCAGTTGCGCTCCTGGGTCGAAGCCGATCGCGCCACCCTGCTGGCACTGCAGCAGCTCGATGGCGATGCCGGCACGTGGCTCCGGCATGGTCGCGACGCTGCCTTCCTTTACCAGGGCACTCGTCTCGACGCCGCCGTCGAGGCAGCCAGGCGCTGGGAGGCTGGCCACTCACGACGCGAGTTCGCGCTCAATGAGGTGCAACGGGCGTTCCTCGGCGCGAGTTTGAAGCAGACCGCCCGCCGCAATCGCCTGCGCGCAGTGATCACGGCGAGCCTCGTGACACTCCTGATCATCGCCCTGGCGGCGGCGGGTCTCGCCGAAGCTCGACGACGTACGGCGAACGAGCAGACCGCCGTAGCCGAGGCGCAGCGTGACCTCGCCCTCGCCCCCCTCGTCGCCGCGCGAGCGGACAGCCTGCGCCATACCGATCCTGTCAGGGCCATGCTGCTGAGCGTCGCCTCATGGCGGATCGCCCACGTCCCGGCTGCCCAAGGCAGCCTCTACGCGGCGCTGGACCAGGTGGAGCGATCGGTCGTCACCATCCCCGCCAACGCTGCCGGGTACGAGTTCCGGCGCAACGCCACGACAGTGGTCGCGTTCGGCGCCAGCGGCGGCGGCATCTGGGACGCCGCCTCGGGCAGGCGAGTGCGAACGCTCGACATCCCCGATTCGGGCATCGCGACGCCGGCAGGCCGGGCGTCGGCGACGGGGGTGTCTTTCAATACCTTCGCGCTCAGCCCGGACGGCCGCACACTGGCACTCGTCACCAAGAAGGGTCGTGTGCGGCTCTACGACGCCGGATCAGGCCGACGAGTCGGCGAGGAGTTCGGGTCGGAGATCAAGTCAGTGCGGTTCAGCCAAAAGGGGAAGTGGCTAATTGTCGACAAGGGTCAGGTCGAGCCCTACGACTACGTGCTCGAAGCATGGGACGTGGCGAGGCAGGCCCTGATCCACCATGCGGAATCGAGCCGGAGGCTATTCGCGGTCAGTCCGGACGATCGCCTCGCGGCTTACATGGGCTTGAACCAAGACACTGTCGTTTGGGACCTGATGGCCGGAAGAAGGCTCTTCACCTTGGGAAAGGAATCGTTCAGCACCGAGACGGACACCGAAACCCTGGGCATCGCCTTCAGCCCGGACGGTCGATACTTGGCCCTTGGACGTGACCACGGCGGCGGACCCCGGCTGTGGGACCTCGCGGACGGCAGCATCGTCCAGGACCAGAACGGCAACGACACCTACGACGGAGGCAGTGTCCAAACGCTGCGTTTCAGTTCCGACGGGCGCTTCCTCGCGGGATTCGATAGTGAGAGGTCATTACACATCTGGCGCACGTACGACCATCTTCCGCTCTTGGTCTACCGGCCCGCGTACGAGAACATCTTCGATTTCGGATTTGACGCCGACGCCGGGTCGCTCCGGCTCCTGGCGGACGGGGGAGCCGTACTGACGCTGGGCCTCCGGACACTCACTCATCCGCTGAAGGTTCAGGGCGCGTACATGAACGGTGACGGGTCGGTCCTGCTTTCCGAGAACGGCACCGCGACCAAGCTGCTGGACCCCCGCACTCTCAAGGCCATGGGGAGCGTGCCGGCCGGTTTCGACAGCCTCGAGGTTGGGCCACGCGGGCGGACGATCGCCGTGCAGAGAGGCGCTCGCCTCACCATTGTCAGCGCGGCCGGCGAGGTCACCGTGACGCTGCCCGGCCGCCCCCCCGAGGGCGATTGGAACAATTTCCTCTACGGAATGACGATCAGTCCCGACGGGACCATGCTGGCAGTGATGGGCGAGTTCGGGAACGACTCGGGCCGCCAGACGGTGCTGCTTTATGACGTCGCATCCGGGCGCCTGCTGCACACGGCCAAAATCGATGCCGGCACCAGTTCGGCCGGGCTCATGGCGTTTCAGCCGGGGGGACGTCTTCTGGCGCTGAGCACCTTCCCCGGACGCGTCCTCGACTTACGGTCGGGGAAGCTGCTGCCCGGCCGGTTCGGCCCGGAATCGGATCGGATGCTCGACCTAGCGTTCAGTCCCGACGGCAAACTGATCGCCACCGGCGGTGTGGATGGACGGGTGACCTTCTGGGACGCGAACACTTTGACAAAAACCGGTTTGAGCCTGCCCGGTCACACGGGCGGCGTCAACTCGCTCGAGTTCTCCACCAAGGGTGGGCTGCTCGCCGTCTCCGCTGTCGACGGCGTACGCATCTGGGACACCGCGACCCGGCGGCAACTTGGGCCCGTGCTGACCACCCTCGGCGGCTTAATGTCCGCCCTCGACAGGGACATGACCTTCGCCCCCGATGGGTCGGCCCTCTACACGACGGGACGGGACGATAGGGAAGAAGCCTGGTTCTCGGACTTTCCCACCGACCCCGAGCGAGCCGTTGCGGCGCTGTGCGCCCGGGTGCGCACCACTCTAACCCGCGCGGAGTGGGGCCGCCTCATCCCGGAAGCCCCCTACCGCGACGTGTGCCCGGCACGGGCCTGAAACCGGTGTGCTCGAAGGCGCACGCACGTCGGCGGCTGAACCGATGGCATGATCGGCGAAGAGCCGCTGCTTCGGTCCTCGGGCGGCATCTCGGCCGCCCGAAGCGTAAGTGAGCGGGCGAAGGCCCAGACGCGCCCCCGCAGCAGCCGCCGGCCGACCCGCTAGCCGCAATGGTCGCCGAGCTCGGGCCGGGTGCGCTCGCCGCCCTGCTCGCCGACGACGACGAGACGGCCGATCCGTACGCCCTCGCTGACATGCTGCCCTCTCACCTGGCCCGGTCGGTGCGGCCCCTACTCAACCAGCTCGGCGCCCGGCAGCAGCACCCGCCGGCGGGCCGCACCCCCGGTCCCGTCCTGGCCGTTCGACATGCGGGCGATCGTCGAGCAGGCGGTTCGCGCGCTCGGCGTGACGCCGAATACGTTGCGCGGCTGGTGCAGGACCGGGCAGCTCGCCGGGCCGAGCTGGTGCGCCGTGAATCGCGTATCCCGCGGCAGACGATTTGGGCCGCCGCGGCGAGGTCGGCGAGCGGCCCGCAGGCCGCCGCCCTGGTCATGGACATAGACCAGTGACCGGGTCCGCGACCGGGCCGAGCCCGCCGAGCGGGTCGAGCAGGCCGCCGCCGCCGACCTGGCCCGTACGCCGTCGTCGTTCGATTCCGTCGAGGTGACCCAGCTGGTCGAGCAGGCGCAGCGCGCGGTCGCCGAGGACCTGCGCCGCCCCTGACCCTGCGAGCCGCCGCAGACGACCCGGAACTCCTATAGCTACGGCGAGCCACAAAGTAGCGGTGGGTTACCTATTGAGTTCGGTTCGTAGTGATTTCAAGTGACACATACCGACCGTTTGCGGGATGCTCCAGGAGAGGTGCGTCCCACCGCAGGGACGGCGATTGCCCCGCTGGAAGGGAAGGACCACAAATCAGGGAGAGGAAGAACCGCTTTCCCTCGGCACCGCGAACCGTACACCGTAATCTCGACAGTGACGGGCCTCCTACCTGCCCAGGCGTCCAAGCGTGGCCGGTAGGAGGCCCGGCGCCCTATCCGGGCGCCCTAGTGATCGCCGAACCAGAAGACCCACACCAGCCAGGCGGCGAATCTGACGGCCGCCAACACCAGGCGGACCTTCTGGAAGCGATCACCCTCACGACGGGTCGGCTCCATGCCGTTTCAGTCCCTTCTCCACCGGGCCATCCGGCGGCGCCGGCCGTACGCCCCCGAGGGGAAGCGGACCCGGCAGTGCAGCAACCCGACACGCAGATGCTGCCCTACCCGACGGCAGCGCGTCCCGGATCGTCTCAGAATGTGGACGGCCTATCAGCTGATCTGTGCGGCACAGGTCGAGAGCCGGCGGCACTCGTGCTGAGCAAGCCAGCACGCCGCCCAGACTGTCGGGCGGCCGCGCTATCGCCCTCCCGGACAGCGGGCCCCCGACCGCCTCAAAGGATGTTGGAGAGGGGGAAGCGCCTCACGCTCGGGCTGATCCTTGGAACCGGGCCCCGCTCGGGCGCCGCCTCGTCGACGGCTGTTCGAACGCCGTTCGAATGCCTGGCGATCGGGAGTCCCAAGCGGGCCGCCGGCGGTCCTGCCACCCCCGGTGTTCTGTACGAGATCAAGGGCGTCCGCCCTTAAGGGCGGACGCTCGCGCGCCTGACCGGTGCGCCCCTGGCTACAGCTCTGCGGCCGGTCCGGGGCGACACCGGCCGCACGCTCTATCCGATGTCGCCGGTCTCATGCATGCTCGGCGGGTGTCGGGGAGGAGGCCGCGTCTGCTGCCGGGGCGTGGCTGCGGGGTCGGCGGGGGCGGGTGGCGGTCCAGCCGATCAGGGCGGTGGCCAGGTTGAGTGCGCTGACGGCCAGCGGGACCCAGGCGGTGAGCTGCTGCATGACGGAGGGTCTCCCTTCGAGGGGGTTTGGGTGGCCGGTGCCACCCCGGTGAAGACATGGCAGCTGGGGTGGTCGGGGTCCGGCAGCAGATTCGGAGCAGGCGGACAAATCCCCGGGCACGCCCGCCCAAGATGAGACAAGCTGACCTGGTGAGGGATGGTGCATGGCGGTTCGGGGATCGGGGGTCCGGAGCTGTCCGGTACCCGGGCCGGACCCTCGCACCCACCTATCCGCCCATTACGCCGCAGGAGCGCCCGCAGATGCCTGTCCACCCCCCGACCGGTTCCCCGATTCCCGCCGGCCAGCCTGACCACCAACCGAACGGTGAGGGTGAAGCGGGACGGCACTCAGATGGCCCGGCAGGAGGTCACGCTCCCGTGATGAGTCCGGACAGCGTGCACGGCTTGGGGCAGTTCACGGCCGCACTGGGGGCGCTGCGGGCCGGGCGCTCGTACGGAGATCTGGATCGGGCGGTCCGGCCGGAGAAGTTGCCGTCCAGCACCCTCAGCGATCTGCTGACCAAGGGGCGGTGCACGGTGGAGACGCTGGAGTTGTTCCTGCGGGCCTGCGCGGTGCCGCGACCGGAGTGGGAAGCATGGCGGCAGGCGCGTGAGCGGGCCCTATCGCCGGCGCCGCCGAGGCTGCCCGGGCTGGTACGGGTCGCGGCGGCGCGTCCGCGGCGGCTGGGCGTGCACGCCCCGATCGACGCCCCCGGAGCCGTGGGGGAACTTCCCGTCTACGTGCCGCGGGACACCGACACCGGCTCGGAGGGAGTGCGGGCCCTGATCGGGCGGGCGGCCGAACACGGCGGCCTGGTCGTGATCGTCGGAGGGTCGTCAGTGGGCAAGACCCGCTGCGCCTACGAGGCCCTCCGTGCGGTGGTGCCGACCTGGTGGCTGCTGTACCCCACCGGACCCGAGCAAGTCCGCCAGGCCGCCGAGCAGGCCCCACCCCACCTAGTGGTGTGGCTGGACGAACTGCAGAACCACCTGGGCGGCCCCACCGGACTGGACGCCGGCACCGTACGGGCGTTGCTGCAGGCTGGAGCAGTGCTGGTGGCCACCATCTGGCCCGACCGCTACCACGCCTTTACCGCTCTGCCTCAGCCCGGTCAGGCGGACCCCTACGCGGCCGAGCGGGAGCTGCTGGGCCTGGCCGACGTCGTGCACCTGGACGCCGACTTCACCCCCGCCGAGCGGGAACGAGCGCGTGCAGCGGCCGAGGCGGGGGACGCCCGTATCGCTCTGGCGCTGGAGTCGGCCGACTACGGGCTGACGCAGGTGATCGCCGCCGCGCCACACCTGATCGCCCGCTGGCAGGGGGCCGGCCCGTATGCCGCCGCGGTGCTTAACGCCGCGATCGACGCCACCCGCCTGGGCGTGCGCTCCCCGCTTAGCGCTGAGCTGTTGCGGGCGGCCGCCCCCGGTTACTGCACCTCCCACCAACGGGCCGCCGCCCCTGCGAACTGGTTCGAGGCAGCCATGGCCTACGCCACGGAAACCCTGCACGGCGCCACCGCCGCCCTCGCCCCTGTTGCTACGGACACCATGCAGATGGGTCAGGCCGCCGGCTACCAGGTCGCCGACTACCTCCAACAGCACGCCGGAGCCCGGCGCCGCATGGTTAAGTTGCCGGCCAGCTGCTGGCAAGCCCTCTGTGACCACCCCACGCAGCCCGATGACCAGTACCGCGCCGGAAGCGCCGCCATGAACCGGCTGCTCTACCGGTACGCCGAACCCCTCCTCCGCGATGCTGCCGACGCCGGCAACGGGTCGGCCGCACGCCGGTTGGCCGAGCTGCTGGTCGAGCAGGGGCGGGTGGAGGAGGCGCTGGCGGTGCTGCGGGCGCGGGCCGACGCCGACGATGAGTGGGCCGCGCGCCGGTTGGTCGACTTGCTGGTGGAGCAGGGGCGGGTGGAGGAGCTGTGGATGCGGGCCGACGCCGGCGACGGGTGGGCCGCGCGCCGGTTGGCCGAGCTGCTGGCCGAGCAGGGGCGGGTGGAGGAGGCGCTGGCGGTGCTGCGGGCGCGGGCCGACGCCGGCGATGAGTG
>NZ_JBDJAW010000056.1 GCF_039649665.1 Microbispora sp. ZYX-F-249
TCCTGCCCGCCCCGCTCATCCCCGTCTACCTGGCCGTATGGACCGTGATCAGCATCACCCGGATCCGCGACAAGACGAAACTCGCCGTCTGGTTCCGGGGGTTGCGCGAGGGCCTGAAGGGCGGGCACGGGCAGCGCCGCCCCATGTCGTGGACCACCGTGGCACGGCTCACCGTGGCGGGCCGCCCCCCGATTGTGTGATCAGCAGGCTCGGGCGCAGACTGTCGCCGGCCCGCCCGGACCGCTCGTGGCGGGCCGGCGAGGATGAGCTCGCCGGCCCGCCACCTGCCGGCTACCGGTACGCGACCGGCCCCGGTTCAGTAGCGGGAATGCGCCGTGGCCGGTCGGGTTAGGCGCAGTTGATGGCGGTGTAGGAGGGGGCGTAGGTCGAGGTGACCTGCCGGCCATCGATCGTCGCGGTCGCCGTAACGGTTGCCGTGCCCGTGGCGATCTGCCCGGCCCTGGTGTTGAAGGACTGGTAGGCCTGCTTGCCTTGGGCAACGTCGGCCACGGCCTTCGAACCGTAGGGGGTGGTCAGCGTCACGTTCGCCGGCACGGCGGCGTCGTTGACCGCGGTCACGGCCACGTACGCCGTGGTGCCCACGCAGCGGGCGGTGGCGGTCACGGTCAGCGCGAGCTCCGAAGCGACCGGCACCGTGAACGACGCCGTACCTTCCGACGCCTTCAGGTAGTCGAAGCCGAGGTACTCGGCCTTGACCGTCCGGGTGCCCGCGGGCAGACCCGCCGGCAGCGTGACCGTGGCCGCGCCATCCTTCAGGTAGGCGGTCTTCGACCACGAGCCGATGCTGAACCGCACCTGACCGCCGGTCTCGAACCCGTCGGCCGCCTTGACCGTGGCGGTGGCCGTGGTCGTCTGGGCCCCGCTCGCGTACGGCTCGACGGCCACCTCGGTGCTGGTCGTGACGTCGCTGTTCGGGATCTTACGGATGTCGTTCCACTCGCGGAGGGTGAGCGGGATCACGGTGCCGTGACGCGGACGGACGACGCCCGCGTTGGTCATCGTGATCGCCTTGGCGTTCCAGGTCGGAGCCTCGATGTTCTCGTGGCACGCGGCCTGGTATCCACCACCGTTGGTGTACCGGTCACCCCAGAGGTAGAACTGACCGGGGCAGGAGGTGTCACCGGGGTTCGCCTTGAAGATGATCGGCCCCTCGTACCCCTGGTTGGCGACCCACGTCGTGCGCCCCAGAGCCGGAGCCAGCAACGTCCAGTTGTTGATGTTGCTGTCCAGGAAGTCGGTGTGCTTCTCCGAGAAGATGTCCGAGCCCTGGTTGCCGGCCTCGTTCTTGGTCACGCGGTAGTAGTGGTCACCGACCCGGATCGCGGTCGTGTCGATCCGCGACAGCGGGGCCGGGTTCTGCCAGACCTTGGGAGCGGAGAACGTCTGGAAGTCGCGCGTCGTGGTGTACCACATCTGCGCGTTCCCCTGACCGGTGCGGTTCACGGGGTCGTTCCACAGCGACTGCGCCCAGAACACGGCGTAGGCGCCGATCTCCTCGACCCACAGCGACTCGGGCGCGAAGGCGTTGCCCGCGTTGTCGGGCGCGACCTTCACGTGCCGCTGAGGAGTCCAATGCACGAGGTCGTGCGACTCGAACACCTCGATGTACTGGGTGTCGTTGATGGCGTATCCGCCCTGGTCGTACCAGTTCAGGTCGGTGGCGATCATGTAGAACGTGTCGCCGTCGGGTGAGCGGACGATGTGCGGGTCACGAAGGCCCTGGTCGCCGAGCTGGGAGATGAGCGACGGCCAGCCTCCGGTCAGACCGGTCCAGTCCAGAGCGGTGTTTCCGTTGGACGTCGCGAACATGATCTGCTCGCCGTCCGCGATCCCCTCGCCCTTGAAGTAGCCCAGGAAGTACCGCTCGTACTCCTCGGCACGCGGCATGGCGGTGATGGTCACCGGGAACGACTTCGTCTTCGAGGCCGAACCCTTGGTGACGGTCGCCGTCAGGACGGCCTCGACATCCGCACGGCCGAAGGCCGGGCGGGTCACCTTACCCGTGGGGGTGACGAGGTCGGTGGTCGACTTCCAGGTGATCGTGGATCCGAACTCGCCGGTGGCCGGGAGGTTGATGTTTCCGCGCACGTCGTCGGTGGCGTACAGGGCCAGGTCGAACGTGTCACGGTCGACGGCCTGCGCGTCGTCGAACTCGGCCTTCACCACGATGGGGATCTCCCGTGTGGTGACCTCTTGGGCGCCCTTGCGGACGGTCGCCGTGAGCGTGGCCGTCGCGTCGGGCTGCCCCTTCGCGGGCCGGGTGATCTTGCCGGTCACCGCGACCTTGCGCGCGCTGGGCAGGGCCGGCGGGGTGCGAACCTCGACGACCGACGGGTCCGAACTCGTCCACGTGATGGTCGAGCCCGCCACGGAACCCACCTTGGGCAGAACGATGTCGCGTACGATCGCACTGGTCAGGCCGAGGTCGATGGCGGCGGCGTCGGCGCGCACGCCATCGGAGACGGTCTTCTTCGCCAGGGCGAGCGTCTCGTCGAGGCTGACCGCCCGGTCGTAGACCCGGAAGTCCCGGAGCGTTCCGCGGAACGAGTAGTGGCCCGACGTCTGCGAGCGAGCGAGGAAGTTGCAGTTGGTCCCCGCGGCGTTCACCGACGGCGGCGTGGTCAGGTTCGTCGACGTCGCGTGCAGCACGCCGTCGAGGTAAAGCCTGCCGGTCCAGCTCGTGCCGTCCGCGTTCAGCGACTGGGTGTAGGTGACGTGCGTCCACGCCCCCTCGGGCATGCGGACCCGGTTCTGCTGGAGGTTCGCCGAACCCACCGCGATGCGGAACCGCTGGGTGTTCGACGCGAAGATGGAGCCCTGGGCGCCGGTGTCGACGTCGCACGAGCCGGACTTCGCGCCGAAGCCCCACATCTGGTGCTCGCCGACGTTCGCCGGGTCGATCCACACGTCATAGTCGACGGTGAGGTTCGACATGCCGGCGGTGATGTTGTTCGGCAGCGCGACGTACGCACCGTCGAGGGCGCTCTCGTAGGAGCCGGGGTTGAACCTGACCCCATCGCCGGTCAAGGTCGCCTTCTCCGGATTCACGAGCCTGGCGTTCGCCGCCGAGCCCGCGCTACCCGAGTTGACCAGCGTCGTCCCACCGGTCTCGTCGAGGGCGAAGTGGTGCACCAGACCCTCGTTGAGGTTCTCCTCGGCAGCGTGCGAGGGCGTCGCTGCGAACGAGACCGAGACAAGCGCACCCAGTAGCAGGCCCGCGACACCTCGGCCCTTGCGACTCAGCCTGTGACGTGACCTTTGCTGTCGCACTCTCAATCGATCCTCCTTGATCCGGTCGCTGCGGACGCGTGGGGCGCGGCCGGGTTCGGGGCGGGGCAGGCCGCACGCGCGGGAGAGGCGAAATCCGCAAGGGTGGGCAGCGTGCCGGCGAGGTCCGGCGTGATCAGGCCTCGTTGAGACGCGCTCGGACGAGACGAGGGCAGCACAGACAAAGGTTCACCTCGCTGTGAGATGTGGGGGGCGTGAACTGGAGGGTGGGGCTGGGTGTCGCAGGTGTCCGGTCTTGAGTGCAGACCCTAACCTCCACTCCCAGCGAAAGATAGCGCTAACATGAGTGAACTTTGCGAGCAAACCGATGGAAGCTGTGCGCCAGATGAACAAAGGTCCTTGTCGGCACTCGGCAAGCACCAAAGCCACCGTGCCGTACCAGATGTGCTCGGGCACGTGGGCGTTCGGGTGCAGGCCCGTCTCGCAGTCGGTGACGACGAGCCCCGGCCGCGAACGGCCACGGGCCGGCCTCGACCCCGATTGCCGGCAGGAGCGCCTCGGCCGCGGCGGCGTTGTCCACCGCGACGAGCAGGTTGACCACCTTGGGCGACCGCGCGGGGCCCTCGGCCGCCCGAATCCTCTCGATGTCCCTCACCGGACACAGGTGCCGGCGACCTGTGCCGCCAGATGGTCCTGGTAACCGAGATCGCCAAGGTCAGGGCGGTAGCATCCGTCCGCGTCATCGTCCAAGGCCGCCTGCGCCGGCGCACCTACGAGAATGACCCGGCGACAAGCGCACTGTCCACGAACTTGAGCTCTGAGAGTCGGCCAGGCCTCTGATGTGTCCGCGCCCGGAGGCGCTCAGGTGAGCCGGGCCCAGCGCCTGAGGGTGGCCGTGGCCTCGGCAAAGTCGCGAGAGGACAGGTGGCTGATGCTCGCGCCGTGGTTGGCGCTCGGGGCGACGAACACATGGCAGTCCGTTCCCTTCGGCGTGAACCGCTCGGCACTCCAGGGATCCCGCCCGCCGTAGACGAACATCATCCGGCTCGCCTGCCGGGTCACCCACGCGTCCACGTCCCGCATGGCCCTGCCGTCGAAACGGGCGCGGAGGGACGCGGGCAGCACGGAGTTCGGCTGGTAGAGCCCCGGATACCGGGTCAGGCCCTTGAGGTGGGCGAAGCTCAGGGACGCCCAGCCGAGCTGGGTGGCCGCCTGGTAGTAGTAGGGCAGGTACGGCTCGATGCCCTGGTCGGTGTACTGCTTCCAGGTCTGGATCTTGTCCACCCATCGGAAGATGGCGGCGTCGGAAGCCTTCTCCCCGGGGATGTCCCTGCAGTCCTGCTGCCGGAAGTACTGCCAGAACGTCCAGGCGGAGTCGAGCACGCTCATCTCGAAGGAGCGGTCGGCCGTGCCGATGGTGCGGCGGAAGGTGAGGCCCTCGCGCCTGGCCATGGCCGTGAGCCGGGGGACCAGGCTCTTGCGGCGCTTGAGCGCCTCCCGCTGCACGGTGCGCAGGGCGGACCGGCACGACGGCGTGCCCACGGTCGTGAAGAACCGCTCGTAGACGCGGTCGTCGGCGTTGACCGCGTCGTTGGGTGCGACGTAGGCCACGACTCCGTCGAGGTCGCCCGGATAGAACCGGTGGTGGTAGACGGCGGTCATGCCGCCCTTGCTGGCCCCGGTGCCGATCCAAGCACCGTCGTAGACCTGCTTGAGCGCCTCGACGATCGCGTGTTCGTCGCTCGCCTCCTGCCAGATGTCGAGCTTCGCCCAGTCCTTCGGCTTCGGGAGCGAGGTGCCGAAGAAACGGTGCTCGACGGAGAGCTGGTTGGCGTCGAGCCCATAGGTGGGCTCCTCGAGCCAGACCTTCTTCGGCACGAAATATCCGCTGGTGTAGAGCACCACGGGCCGGTCCAGCGACCGGTGCGAGAGAGTGAGCCGCTGCTGGAACGTGGTGCCGCGCGGGTTCCGGTGGTCCACCGGCTGGGTGAAGGTGAGGGTGTAGTCCTTGTAGCCCTTCGCCCGCCCCTTCTTCACCGACACCACACGGAGGCCGGGGACGGCTTTGAGCCGCGCCAGGAGGTCGTCCTTCGCGTTCCCGGCCGTGGAAGCCGCGGACTTCGCCGGGACCGTCCCGGCGCCGCTCGCCGGGGTGGCCGCCGCGGGGACCGCGACCAGCAGGGACGACGCCAGCGCCGCCGAGAACATTGCCAGGGGTCCCCGCGTCCGCCGGACCGGACTCTTCCGCCGCGCGTACGGGCGCCCCGCCATGCCGTTCACTCCCATGTCGACGTAGATCCACAACAGTGATCGGGAAGACTCTGGCGTATCGGCATATGTCAGCACAACCGCAAATGGGGATCCGGCTCACGGCCCCCTTTTCGCCTCAGGCGGGGCAGGCGTTGCCGGTGGCGTAGCGAGCATCGGAGCACCGAGCTGTCGACGGGTACGCAGAAGGTCCTGGACGCTTGGCGGGCCGAAGGTCGGTCGGAGCCAATGGTGATCAACCTGGTGTCCCTCTACCAGAGCGCGGAGGACTGGCGCGCCGATCGCTGAGCGTGTACGCGCCTGTGCTCGTGTGGCCTGGCGAAACTCGCGGCTCTTCACGCAGATGCTGACCGAGGTCCCCGAGCCTGTCGAGTACGAGGAGGAGTACCTTCCGGTGCCATGCGCGCTCGCCGGCTCAGCGTCTCGGACGATCGGGCGCTCACGAGCCTGGATCGACGTCATCATCGACGACGCCTGGGCTCCGGGCGAACCTGTCAGCCGCCCTGGCCCGAACCGCGTCACCTTCGGATGTCGCGTCGGTCCAATTGAAGGGCAGCTCGCCCCCGCCTGCTCGTTGGTCAAAGGCGCCGCAGTCGCGCCCGATGACCCGTTCTACGGTCGCAAGCTGACCCGCGAGGAAGCCCTCGCCCATCCCTGGCTGTCCGACTATTGGGAGACCATAGACCACATTCTGGAGAACGACGCCACAGTCCGTCAGCATCTCTACGGATGACCAGCCGTAGCCGAGGAGCCAGGCATGAATTGACACCACAGCACTGGAAAGTGGCGCTCCGACCCGCAGATGATTCGCCGCGCGGCGGAGCGTCCGCGCGGCCACCTCAGCGCCTGTCGAGATCCTGTCGAAACTCGTGCACCACTTCGATGAGGCCGGAAATGTGCGCGTTGAATTCGTCCAGCTCCTCGGCGGGCACCCACAGCTCGAGGATCGTCTCCCCGCCGACCTGCCGGATCGGATATCGGGCCAGGAACTCACTGGAAACCCGGAAACGCGTCACGTAGCCCACCCCGTGGCGGGGAGCATTCCAGTCACGGGCGATTCTGATCGCGTAGGCCTCGTTGAGCACCGGATAGAAAATGGGCTGCTCAGGTAGCCGCGGCGGCCACGCCCGCCACCGGGACCGCCGAACCAGTTCCAACTCCTCCGGCCCGGTCGGCCGCCACAAGGTCGTCAGCTCGTCCGACATGTTCTCTCCTTTCCCGCCTCCCGTAACTCGTGGCGAACTCCCTTCGCGGCTCACGCGGCGAACAGGAGAAGCAGGCCCACGACGGTGTAGACCACCATCAGCACGAGCAGGGGAATCTGCCCGAGGACGGCGGTACGCCGGGGGAACAGGGCCAGCGCGCGGTCGTGCGCGAGGACGGTGCCCAGCACGTGACCGATGACGATCACCGTGACCTGGAGGGTGGCGACTCCCGCGGGGGTGGTGCCGAGCGCCTGGATGGTCCACCCGGCGGTGCCGAGCCAGTCGGCACCGGTGTCCAGCGGGTCGGACAGCAGGGCGATGGTCCGCTGCCCCTCCAGCAGGAACAGGGTGTAGTAGTGGGCCACGACGTATCCGACGGCCACCGGCACGATCGAATGGGCGATCTCGCCCGCCGTCGTACCCGGCTTCGCCGAGCCCCATCGGCCGGCGAGCGCGGTCGCGGTCCGGTAGGCCGCGAGCACCAGGCCGATGACGGCGACCAGACCGGCGGTCCCCGTGACCGGCGCCGGCACCGCACTCTCCTGCATGAAGCGCACCCATACCGGGGCGTTGGACAGGCTGTCGTACATGGTGGAGCCCAGAAGCACGACCACCAGTGCCGTCAGTCCCGGTGCCGGCCGCAGCCCGGCCATGCCGTCGAGGGAGTTGCGCCAGACCATGACGCCGCCGCGGCGTCTGCCCACCGGGGAGAGCCTGCCCACGAGGTCGCTGTAGACCTCGAACGGATCGGCGTGGCCGAACCACCGGGAGCCGAAGACGGCCGCCCCGGCGAGCATGAGCACGGCGTAGCACGCGAGCCAGGCTCCGATGACCGGCAGGGTGGCCCGCTCGGGGGCGACCAGTTCCAGCCAGACGAAGGCGAACAGGCCGGCGCAGGCGGGCCAGTATCCGACGCCCGCGGGCAGCGGCCGCAGGCCGAGCTCGGGGTCGCGTCCGAACCCCCGGCAGGCCAGCAGGTGCAGCGTCCGCAGCGGGTTCAGGCCGCGCCACACCGGCCCGAACAGCAGCGACAGCGGCACCAGGCCGACCCAGAACAGTACGTAGAACGCCCCGGCCGTGGGATTGTCGGCCCGATCGGGACCGAAGATCAACCCGATGCAGAAGTACGCCGCGGCGACGAGCCCCGCGACTCGCCAGACCCACCGCCAGGCCGGCGCGGTCACCGCCGCCTGAAGGGTGGCGGGCAGCGAGCGGGCAGCGGTGAGGGCGGCATCCAGCCGTGGTTGTCTCCACAGTGCGCCGAGCGCCACGAACGACACCAGCAGCGCGAGGGCCGCGCCGATCAGCGCGGCCGAGAACGGGATCGGCAGGTCCTGACGACCGCCGACGCCATGAGCCAGCAGCATCCCGGCGGCCTAACGCACGACGAGCTGGAACAGCTGCAGTCCCGACTCGTGCGTTTCCATCTCGAACAGCCCGGTCTCGTCGGCGACGAACTCGATGCTCGCGGGGGCGCCGGGCTTCAGGCTTGCCTCTTTGTCGTACCCGTGCAGGTGCGCCTCGTCGGCGGTGTCGCTGGTGACGGTGATCCGCACCGTCTGGCCCTTGGTCACTTCGATCCGTCCCGGCGGCGGGGTGACCTTCCGGCCGGCGACGGTGACGGTGATCTCCTTCACGGCCGAGTCGGCCGAGTCGGCCGACTCTGCGGGGGCGGCGGGCGACTCGCCGGGGGCCGCGGGAGCCGATTCGGCAGGTGCCGGAGCAGCCGACTCGCTGGACGCCGGGGGAGCCGGCTCGGCGGGGGCGGCGGCGTCCGACCCGCCACAGGCCGACGTGGCCATCAGCAGGGCCACGCCGAGCGGGAGCGCGGCGAGCAGCGGGCGCAGGCGCGCAGGGGCGATCGTCATCCGGGGTTCTCCTGAGGGGTGGAGCGCGTCAGCGTCGTTTGGTGGATTTGGGGCGCTGGGGGGTGCGTGACGCCGGGGCGCGTGAGCGTTTCCTGGCCTGGGGGCGACCGGAAGGCCGACGGGGTGCCGGGGTGGCGGGCGCGGGCCGCCGCGCCGCCCGCACGACCAGGACGCCCGTTCCCACGACGAGGATCGAGGGGACCAGCCATACCGACAACACGGAGTCGGCCGGCTGCGCTGTCCGGGCGGCGGTGCCGGCCGTGCCGGTTCCGGGCACGGCGCCCTGACCGCCGGTCTCGGGTACCGCGGCCGGGCTGCCGCCGGCTTGGGGCGCCGCCGGGCCGATCGCCGCCGGGCTGCCGGCCTGTGTCACCGGGGCCGGGTTCCCGCCGGCCTGTGTCACCGGGGCCGGGCTTCCGCCGGCCTCGGACACCGGGGTCTGGGCGCCGCTGCCGGGCTCGTGTGAGTCGAGCAGGCCGGGGTCGGGCTCGTTGTCCGGTGCCTGCCAGCCCTTGGGCGGCCCCGAGGTCCTGCCCTTGTAGGTGAACCGCAGCTCTCCCCGCACCGGCTCCCCGTCGGAGGCGATCGACAGGTAGCGCACGACGTACTCGCCCCGCTCCGGCCAGTAGGCGACCGGGATCTCCGCCGGGAACCCGGTGTTGTACACGACGGGTTCCCACGTTCCGTTGACGAGGTTGTACTCCTGGACCGGCTCGTCGAGGCGTTCGGGCCGGCCGTGCACCCAGGGCCGGTCGACGCGGGCGCCGCTGGGGGCGGTGACCGCGAAGTACGCGTTCGGGGCGGGTGCCTCGGTGAAGTAGAGAGCGAGGGACTTCATCGGCTCGCGCACCGTACTGTCCTTGACCGGTGTCGACATCGCCAGCTGGCCATGGGCGGAAGCGGGCGCCGCCAAGGCGGTCATCGTCAGCACGCCGACGACGATCAGCAGAAGCAACCGGCCGAGCCGGCGCGCCATCGTCACTTCTGCTCTCCACGAGGTACGGCCCCTGGATGGGGAGATGTGGCTCGGACCGGTGACACCGATGGCGTCGAGGCTAACGACTTTTGCCATGAATGAACAGAACTTGATGCGGTTGCAACAGAAGTGGAGCCGGATCGGGCGACGTGACCGGGGCACCGCTATCGGAGGTACGCCGCGAGGCCGAGCCGCTGGTCGCGGACCGCCCCGGCGACGAGGCCGGCGATCTGCCGGGCGCCGGCGGCCTCGAAGTGGGTGTGGTCGTTGGCGAAGAAGGCGCCGACCGGGCCGGAGGTGTAGTCGCCGTTGTACGGGCAGAAGCGCAGGCTGTTGTAGAGCGTGTAACTCAGCTTGTGCAGGTCGATGACCGGGGCTCCGGTGGCCGTGCCCACGGCGAACGTGTCGGTGACGAACCCGCGGTTGGGCGTGGCCGTGCTTCCGCTGCAGGTCAGGGCGGCCACGGGGGTCACGAGTACGGGGTTGGCACCGCGCTGCCTGGCCGCGCCGACCATCGTGGTGAGCAACTCCCGATACCTGGCGGCGCCGACGTGGCGGGGGCAGGTGGGGGAGCCGTCGTTGATGCCGAACTGGATGAACAGGTAGTCGCCGGCCTTCATCCCGGTCGAGGCGTTGAGCATGGACTGCCAGCGGGAGGCGTAGGCGGTCGAGCTGAGCGCGCATTCGCCGGAGGAGTTCATGCGGTCGGTGACGGCCGACTCGTACAGCCAGGTCTGCACGCTGCGGCCGCCGACGGCGTTGTTGACCACGGTGGCGTCCGTGGTGAGGTACTGGCCGAGTTCCCGGCCCCATCCGACGATGGGGGCGCCGGAGCTGTTGGCGACGGTGGAGTCGCCGGCCAGCCAGACGGTGATCCGTCCCAGAGCGGGAGTGGGACTCGGAGTCGGGCTCGCGCTGGGGCTGGGGCTGGGGCTGAAGCTGGGACTGGGACTGGGAGAGCGGGTCGGGGAGGCGCTGGGGGTGCTCGAGACCCCGCCGGTGCAGGTGACGCCGTTGAGCGTGAAGCTCGCCGGCGCGGGGTTGGTGGAGTTCCACGAGCCGTTGAATCCGAAGCTCACCGACGCGTTGCTCGCGATCGTGCGGTTGTAGTCGACGCCTCCGGCGGTGACGGCGGTCCCGGTCTGCGTGACGGCCGCGTTCCAGGACTGGCTGATCTGCTGGCCCGCGGTGAAGGACCAGCCGAGGGTCCAGCCGTTGATCGTGTCGCCGAGGTTGGTCACCGTGACGTCCGCGCCGAACCCGCCGGGCCACTGGCTGGTGATCCGGTAGGTGACGGCGCATCCGGTGGCGGCGCCGGCGGGCGATGCGCCTGCCACCCATGTCAGCGCTCCCGTCAGCGCGGCCGCGGCCGAGGTGACCAGGGCGGCGGCTCGTCGCCGGAACGTGCTCATTCGCGTTCTCGCTTTCTCAGGCGTTGTGGTCCGGGGACCGCGTGACGGCGGTCCCTTGGTCGCGGCGGCCGCCGAGCGGCTCAGGGCGCGGCGGCAGGTGCCGTCAGGTGATCCGGCATCCGGTGTCGTTGAGGATGAAGGAGGCCGGTGCGTTGTTGGCGCCGTTCCATGTCGCGGTGAAGCCGACGGTCGCGGAGGCGCCGGGGGCGAGCGCCGGGTTCCAGTCCGGGCCGTTGACGGTGACCGTGGCACCGGTCTGGGTGAACGTGCCGTTCCAGCCCTGGCCGATCCGCTGACCGTTGGCGAACGTCCAGCGCAGCGCCCACGGGCTCAGGGCGCCGGAGCCGGTGTTGGTGACCTGTACGTCGGCCTGGAAGCCGCCGGGCCACTGGTTGGTCACGGTGTAGCGCACTTCGCACCCGGCGGCCGGGCCGCTCGGCGTGGCGCTGGGCGATGCCGGGGGGACGGGGCTGGGTGATGCCGGAGGCGTGGGGCTTGGGGATGCGGAGGGAGCCGGGCTCGGGGTGGGGGAGGGGCTCGGGGTCGGGGTGGGGGAGGGGCTTGGTGTCGGGGCGAGGTGCTCGGCCACGATCGGCGCGAGTTCGGCCGCGATCGCGCGGTGTCCGGCGTCGTTGGGGTGGACGCTGTCGGACAGGCCGTCGGGCGGCACCCATCCGTCGGTGCCGACGAAGAAGACGTTGCGGTCGCCGGCGTTGTTGACGGTCCGCACCGCGTCCTGGGTCTGCGGGACGTACCGCCCGCGGAAGGTCTGCAGGGCCAGGATCGCGGCTGTGGGGTATTTGCCGCGGATGGTGCGCAGCAGGCCGACGTAGGAGTTCTGGAACTGAGTCGTGGACACGCCGTGCCCCACGTCGTTGGTGCCGAGGTTGATCACGACGACGTCCGCCCGGTAGCGCGAGAAGTCGTGGTCGGGAGCCCCGTCGACGGCGCTGACCTTAACGAAGCGGCGGTCCAGGCCGACGCAGCCGTCGGCCGTGGTGACCAGGCAGGCGCCTCCCTGGGCGACCTGCGTGTGGTCCAGCCCGAGTTGCTCGCCGACCAGCCATCCGTAGGCGGTGAGGGCGTTCTTCGAGGTGGTGGTGCCGACGGTGATGGAGTCGCCGACGAACTCGACCACGCCGCGGGCCGGCCGGGCGGGCAGGGTGCGCGCACCCGGGTCGAGGACCAGGCCCTGGAACACCGCGTCCCCGTGGTAGGAGCCGGCCACCACGCGGTAGGAGACGCGCAGGGTGTGATTGCCGGCGGATAACGGGGCCGGGGTCAAATCGACCGTGCCCCGCACGTTCTGCAGGTACGTGTCGGGGCGGCCGTCGATGCTGTAGTAGAGGTCGATGGTGTCGCGTTGCTTGAGCTTGACGGTGGTGCCCGTGAAGCCGGTCGTGAAGTAGGCGCCGGCCCAGCCCGGGACGTAGGCGGAGCCGTTGCGGACGTCCCAGCGGCCGACGAAGCGGATGTTCGGATCGGTGGGCGTCCCGTCACCGGCGGCGGCCTGGGCTCCGGGTGGCGACGCGAGCACGGTCGCGAGGGCGGTCCCGAGGGCGGCGGCCACGACGGCCAGGCGGATGAATCTCATGGATGTCCGTTCCTCCTGCGGCGGGTTCGCTGATAGGAGTGGGCAGCGCAGGCAGACGTCGGACAGTCGTCGCGGCGGCTCATTCGCCTCCGCCGACTGAAACGATCGAGGATGAGCACCGGCGGTGTGTTCCGGTGAAGGGCATCGACGCGGCCTCGTCCACCCTTTGACGGCGAAAGCGTCCGCCGTAGGTTTCGCCGCGAATCCGCCGGAGCAAAGAGCGTGAAACATTCATGCCGGAAGGGGTCACGCAGGAGCCCTTCGACACCGCACACGCGGCGCTTCCGGCTCGCTCCCGAGACCGGTCGCACCGGTCCCGAATGGGGATCGCAGCGCAGGTCATGCTCCATCCTCGAACAGCCGTGCACCTGGGTCTTCCCACGTGTGTCTCCGAACAGAGGGACACGCATGGACGGTGAAAGACCGGGATCTGTGAACGCTCACAGGGTGGGAGTCGTGCGCTGTGACGTCAATGACCGTTACACGCTTGTTAACAGGAGCTGTTTCTTGGGATAACCACCGGTGCCCCGTTTTGAATCGCTTCGATTCCAGCTGCTCGCACACGCGAACCGCGAGCCGAGTCCCCGCGGGCCGCGCCGGCCACCCCGCTCGGGCTGGGCGTGTGCCGATGCGAGCGGACGCGCCGGATCCGCCCGACGCGCCGGCCATCCTGCAGATCCCGGCTGAGCGGCGGGACCACCGGATGCGGGGAGTGCCACCGCAACGGTCACACTCGTGGCACGGCACTCGGGCAAGTGCTCGACGTGCCGACGTCGCGACCGGCGATGCGCGGAGCCAAGCGACGGCGCGCATGCTCGCGGATCCCGCGAATGCCATGCAAGCGGAGGAGATCGTGCCGCTGCTGCAATGGAATACGGGTATGCAGGCTGGCACATGCAATGGGTATGGTGAGGGACTGTGACGACGTTCCGGATCAGCGAGGCCGCCGTGTTGCTCGGGGTCAGCTCCGACACCGTCCGCCGATGGGTGGACGCGGGCCGGCTGGCCGCCGTACGGGACGAGCACGGCCATCGACGGATCAGCGGGGCCGACCTGGCCGCTTTCGCCCGATCGCAGGTCGAGACGACCGGTGACGGCGGGCGGTCCTCGGCGCGTAACCGCTTCCGCGGGATCGTCACCGAGGTCATCAGGGACGCGGTGATGGCTCAGGTGGAGATCGCGGCCGGGCCGTTCCGGGTGGTGTCGCTGATGAGCCGGCAGGCCGCCGACGAGCTGGGCCTGGAGGCGGGGGTGGTGGCGGTCGCCGTGATCAAGTCCACCAACGTCGTCGTCGAGATTCCCGGCCACGAGCGCGTGGCCGCCGGCCCGTGAGGAGCTCCCTTGGTGTTCAGGCGCCTCTCGCGATGGGCGGTCGCCGTGCCCGTCGCGCTGGTGATCGCCGGGCTGTCCGGTTGCGGCTCGGAGGAACCGGCCACGTCCTCGGCGTCGACGGCGGCGGCCGCCGGGGCCAAGGAGCTGAACGTCTTCGCGGCCGCGTCGTTGACCGGGACGTTCACCGAGCTCGGCAGGACCTTCGAGACCGCACACCCGGGCACGACGGTGAAGTTCAACTTCGGCTCCAGCGCGACACTCGCGCAGCAGATCGTGCAGGGCGCCCCGGCCGACGTGTTCGCCGCGGCGAGCCCGGCCACGATGAAGACCGTCACGGACGCGTCGCCGGCGAGCGCGCCGACCACCTTCGTGCGCAACAAGCTGGAGATCGCCGTCCCGAAGGACAACCCGGCCAAGGTCGACGAGCTGAAGGACCTGACCGATCCCACGGTGAAGGTGGCGCTGTGCGCCGAGCAGGTGCCGTGCGGGGCGGCGGCCGTCAGGGCGCTGAACGCGGCCGGGCTCAAGGTCACTCCGGTCACCCTGGAGCAGGACGTCAAGGCAACGCTGACCAAGGTCGAGCTGGGCGAGGTGGACGCCGCCCTGGTCTACACGACCGACGTGATCGCCGCGGCGGGCAAGGTGCGGGGCATCGACTTCCCCGAGGCGGACAAGGCGATCAACGACTACCCGATCGCGACGCTGTCGAAGGCTCCCGCCGGTGACCTGGCCAAGCAGTTCGTCGATCTCGTGCTGTCGCAGCAGGGCAAGGACGTGCTGACCACGGCCGGCTTCGAAGCGCCCTGATCCCATGACCGCCCGTCCAGACACGTCCCGCAGCGGCGCAGCCGGACGCCGTGAGGTCTCCGCTCGGTTGCCATGGATGCTGGTGCTCCCGGCCGTGGCGGGGCTGGCCTTCCTGGTTCTGCCGCTGGCCGGGCTGCTGATCCGGGCGCCCTGGCCGACGCTGCTCCGGCGGCTGGCCGAGCCGCAGGTGCTGGAGGCGCTGCGGCTGTCGCTGCTGTGCGCCACCTCCGCCACGGCCGTCTGTGTGCTGTTCGGGGTGCCGCTGGCCTGGCTGCTGGCCCGGGTGGAGTTCCCGGGCCGGCGGGTGGTGCGGGCCCTGGTGACCGTGCCGCTGGTGCTGCCGCCGGTGGTGGGCGGTGTGGCGCTGCTGCTGGTGCTGGGGCGGCGCGGGCTGATCGGTCAGTGGCTGGAGTCAGCCTTCGGGATCACGCTGCCCTTCACCACCATCGGAGTGATCGTCGCCGAGGCGTTCGTGGCCACGCCGTTCCTGGTGATCAGCGTCGAGGGGGCGCTGCGCGCCGCGGACCGGCGGTTCGAGGAGGCGGCGGCCACGCTGGGCGCCTCCCGCTGGACCGTCTTCCGCCGGGTCACCCTGCCGCTCATCATGCCCGGCGTCGTGGCCGGGGCGGTGCTGTGCTGGGCACGGGCGCTCGGCGAGTTCGGCGCCACCATCACCTTCGCCGGCAACTTCCCCGGCACCACTCGTACGATGCCACTGGCCGTCTATCTGGCGTTGGAGACCGAGCCGGAGGCGGCGATCGTACTCAGCCTGGTCCTGCTGACCGTTTCCGTGGTCATCCTGGCCGGCCTGCGCGATCGGTGGGTGAACAGCCCATGACCCCCGGCGGCCTGCGGGCGGCCCTGGTCGTCCGTCGACCCGCTTTCACCCTGGACATCACGCTGGACGTCGCACCGGGCGAGGTCGTCGCGCTGCTCGGGCCGAACGGCGCGGGCAAGACCACCGCACTGCGCGCCCTGGCCGGGCTGACCCCGATGTCCGGCGGGCACATCAGTGTGGACGGCCGGCCGCTGCACCGCCTGGCTCCCGAGCAGCGCCCGGTCGGCATGGTCTTCCAGGACTACCTGCTGTTCCCGCACCTGTCCGCGCTCGACAACGTCGCCTTCGGGCCGCGCTGCCAGGGCGTGTCCAAGGCCGAGGCGCGCCGCCTCGCCGCGACCCTGCTGGAGCGCGTCGGCCTGGCCGACCGGGCGGCGGCCAAACCCCGCCAGCTGTCCGGGGGACAGGCGCAACGCGTCGCCCTCGCCCGGGCCCTGGCCGTACGACCCCGGCTGATGCTCCTGGACGAGCCGCTGGCGGCGCTGGACGCGCACACCCGGCTGGAGATCCGCTCCCAGCTTCGCCGCCACCTGGCCGACTTCGACGGCGCCACCGTGCTGGTCACCCACGACCCGCTCGACGCCATGGTGCTGGCCGACCGGCTGATCGTCGTCGAGTCCGGCGGCGTCGTCCAGCAGGGCGCGCCCGCGGAGGTCGCCCGCCGTCCGCGCACCGACTACGTCGCCCGCCTCGTGGGGCTCAACCTGCACCGGGGGCGGGGCGAAGGGGCCCGGGTCAAGGTCGGCGAACTGCTGCTGCACGCCTCCGAACAGCTCGACGGGCCCGCGTTCGTGGCCTTCTCGCCCGCCGCCGTGGCCCTCTACCGCACCCGTCCCGACGGCAGCCCCCGCAACCTGTGGCAGGCCACGATCGAGGGCATCGAGCGGCACGGTGACAACGTCCGCGTCCACCTCGACGGCCCGATCAGTGCCTTCGCCGACATCACCCCCGCCGCCCTGGCCGACCTCGACCTGAGCCCGGGCCAGCGGATCTGGGCCTCGGTCAAGGCCACCGAGACCCACGCCTACCCGGCATGACCAGGCCCCGGGCGGACGGCCGGCGCCCTACCGCTCCTCGCGGTAGCCGCCGCCCCGCTCGACGGCGCGCAGAAGTGTCATCACCCGTCTGTGACGGAGCGGACGGGTGATGACGAAGGGTCTTTCGGCCTTGCTTTCATTCAGTCGCCTGGTTGGTTATTCGAGCTGTTCCTGTATGCCCTGCCGCGACCTGCGAGAGCTTGTGGTCGGCTCAGATCGTTTGATATCCGACCGATATCGGCCACGAGCTGCTGCTGCATGGGGCATTTGATTCAACCGAATTGGCAACCCAGGGGCGTGAACCATGGTGACGCCACCGCTACTATCCCGGCGGAAGAGCACGACCCGTGTCTGAGTCACTTCGGTGCCGCTGCACAACGCCCAGCCGGTGCCGCCGCTGGTGCCGATCTGCGCGCTGGTGCTGCAGGTCGCCGCCTGGGCGGGAGCAGTCGCTGACATTGACGTTGTCGCGGCGGCCGCCGAAACGCCGATTCGCCGGGGTTGCTATCCGCTCTGATCCTGGTGGCCGGGGTGGAGAAGGGTTTCGGCCAGTTCCCGGACGCGGGCGGGGGTGATGCCGGTCCGCTGCTCGACGGCGAGGGGATGGCCGGTGGGCTCCAGCTCGATGAATGGGCGTACTCCGACCGGCCGCGTGTGAAGGTTGGTCTTGAGGTTGAGCGTCGTCGGTTCGTAGACCGGCAGTTCGCAGGAGAGCCAGCCGAAATAGGGAGGTTCGGACTCACGGCCCGGGGTCTCCCACAGCCGGCCCATCCGCGCGAAGTTGTCCCGGCTCAGCGAGACCCATACGCCCCAGGTGAACGTCTCGTCCGTGTCAATGACGGGGATCTCGATGAGGCCGCGGACGAAGAAGTGCTCTCCTTCGATCACACACTGGTCGGAGGAGAGCACGCTGCCGGGCACGCCGGTCATCTCAGGGCTCCAGTAGGCGGGCGCGGGCATGTGGTAGCTCAGCGGGAGCTCGTCATGGCGCCCGCCGCAGCAGGAGCAGAGGAAACCGGAATCGATCGACACGGGTGTCAGCGTAGCGAAGACGCGGGATCCGGAATCTCCGTTGTACCGGGCCGCCCGTACGAGGTGGGCGGGCCCTCCGGAGGCCGCCGGCCGCGACTCGTTCCGGCCGGTTCGAGCGCCGCGATCCCCGGCTGGTAGCCGAGCGTGCGGGGGAGGCGGTGAGCCGTATCCTCCGCCGGCCACGCCTGGAGCTGGTCGGCCTGCACTGCCACCTCGGATCCCAGATCACCGCCGCCGAGCCGTACGAGCGGAGCGCGCGGCTTCCCCCGCTCACCCGCGAGGTGCTGCGCAAGGCGGAGCCGGACCTCGAGCGCAGGCCCCGCGTCCACAGTCGGCTAACTGGCGCTCCTGGAAATCAACCGGTTTGTCGTGCCGGCGGGGTCGATGACGATGCCGATCACGCCGAGATCATTGATCAAGCTCCTCAGCGCGGGCTCGCTGAGGCGGATCCAGATGTGGCCGCTGCCCAGCACCTTGGTCAGCAGGAGCGGCGAGGTGAAGGCCGCGACCGTCCGCGTGCCCGCGGTCGTTCGGAACAGGCGTAGCGCCAGGGAGAAGGTGCTACGGCGAACCGGCACATATAACGGGTCTTTGAGCATGTCATGCCATTCAAAGGACTCCACGAAGACGACGTCAGGTTCACCGCGACCAGCGGAAACGCCCTCGCTATGGAGTCTCGACGCCGCGCCGCGGAAAGCTGACGTGACGTTGACGGGGGCCGCGCTCCGGGGCGCCGCCTGCCGGTTCCCGCATCCATGACTCGGGCCCGGCGTCGGGCGGAAGGTCAGCCTCGCGTGGTGATGCCCTCCAGCACCAGTTCGAGGAAGCGGGCGCTGCCGTCCCGGTCCGGGGTCGCCTGCTCGCGCACCCAGGCGGCGCCGCTGAGAAGGTCGAACAATTCGTCGGGGGTCAGGTCGGGCCGTACCCTGTCGGCCGCCTGGGCGGCGCGCAGCAGGTCCGCGCCGCTGCGGTGCATGGCGCTGCACATGGTGTGGGAGGGCGTGCCCTCGTCGTACATGCTCTGCGCGAGGATGCCCACCAGGCCGCGGAAGGTGCTGAAGTGGACCACCGCCTCGCGCATCCAGGCGAGCAGCGCCTCGAGCGGGTCCGGCCCGGCGGCCAGCCGTTCGGCGTGGGCGACGAGGTTCTCCAGGCCGTCCCGCGTCGCGGCCTCCACGAGTGCGGCCCGCGTGGGGAAGTGCCGGTACAGCGTGCCGATCGCGACCCCCGCCTGGCTCGCGATCTCCTCCAGGGAGGCGTCGGCACCGGCGCTCTCGAACGCCTTGCGGGCCGCGGCCAGGATCGCGTCGTAGTTGCGCCGGCCGTCGGCCCGCTTGGGACGCTGGGCGATGTAGGGCTTGCCGTTCACCGGTACCTCCCGCTTGACATCCTGAGGATGCCTCAGCTTAAATCTTGCCCAATAACCTGAGACGACCTCAGTATAGATGTGCCCGCTAACCTGAGGTTGCCTCGCCCTGCTGCTCTCCGCCAGCGGACCGTGGAGGTTCCATGACCACCGAACGTGTCTCCGGCGACGCCTCGGCCCATGTGTCGCCGGCCGGCCGCGCCCGGGTCCTCGTGCTCGCGGCGATCGTCGGGGCGGAGTTCATGCTCCAGCTCGACGGCACGATCGTGAACGTCGCGCTGCCGGCCCTCCAATCCGACCTCCACCTGTCCGTGGCCGGGGGATCGTGGGTGCCGAACGGATTCTTCCTCGCCTTCGGCGGCCTCCTGCTGTTCGCCGGCCGCCTCGGCGACGTGCTCGGGCACCGCAGGGTCTTCCTCTTCGGGATCGGGCTGGTCGTGGTGGCCTCCCTGATCGCCGGGCTCGCGCCGGACCTGGAGGTGCTGCTCGCCGGCCGCGTCCTGCAGGGCGCTGGCGCGGCGATCGCCGGTCCCACCGGGCTGGCGCTGCTGGCGATCGTCTTCCGGGGGGAGCGCCAGCAGCGGGCCCTCGGCCTCTACTCCACGGTGACCGGGCTCGGCGCCTCCGCCGGCATGGTGCTCGGCGGCGTGCTCACGTGGGCGGGGGACTGGCGCTGGAGCCTGCTGGTGAACGTGCCCGTCGGCCTGGTCATCATCGCGGTCGCCGTCCGGGCCCTCGGCCTGCGGGACGAGGCGACCCGGTCCCGCCCGCTCGGCATGCCGAGCGCGCTGCTCAGCACCGCCACCCTCGCCGTCGCCGTGTACGGCCTCGTCCACGCCGCGGAGAAGGGCTGGGGCGACCGCTGGACGCTGACCGCCCTCGGCGCCGCCGTCGTGCTCGCCGTGGTTCTCCTGCTGGTGGACCGGCGGGCCGCCGAGCCCCTGCTGCCCCTGAACGTGTTCGCTGGCCGCGACCGGGCCGGGGCCTTCCTCGCCCTGCTGCTGCTCGCGGCCGTCCTCACGAGCTTCCTGATCTACCTGGTTCAGTTCCTCCAGGGGGTGCTGCGCCTCAACGCGTTGCAGAGCGGCCTGGCCATCCTGCCCTTCGGCCTGGCGCTGCTCGTCAGCACCCAGATCCTCACCGGGTACATCGCCGGGTTCGGGCTCAAGACGCGTGCCGTGGCCGGCCTGCTCGTGGTGCTGGCCGGAGTCGCCTGGCTGACCCGCCTCGACGGCGGCAGCACCTACGCCGGCGGCGTGCTCCCGGCCCTCGTCGTCATGGGGCTCGGCGTCGGCGTGGCGATCATTCCGGTCAACATGATCGTCCTGACCACCGCGCCGCAGGAGTACGCCGGGGTCACCGCGGGGGTGCTGCAGACGGCCCTCACGATCGGCGGCTCGTTCGGCCTGGCCACGATGCTGATCCCGCTCACGCACGGCACGGGTGGTCTCGCCGGGACCATCTCGTCGGTGTTCGTCTGGGCCTGTGGCGCTCTGGTGCTCGCCCTGCTCGTCGCGCTGGTCTTCTGGTGCCGCCCACGCGCTCGTGGGGGCGCACCCGCCGCCCACGCCTGACCGGGCCGTCCCCGCCCTCATCCTCAGCGCCGGGTGACGATGCCGGCTGCCTCCGCGCATGGCGCGTTCGTCGGAGCTGGTCTGCGAAAATGCCTGATTCGTCGGACCGTCCGGTGCTGTTCCTCGACGTCGACGGCCCCCTCATCCCCTTCGGTGTGCCTGAAGCGCATCCCGTCGGAGTCGCCGCCCCGCGGATCCCGCTGGTGGCTGAAGGCGCGAATCCGCTGCTGGCCAGAATCGATCCTCGCCACGGTGTCCGTGCACCATAATGCCCGGGCCCACCTCCACCGGGTGGACCCTCGCCGTGGTCTCACGGGCAGCGACTTCGTCGTGATCGGGGACTGGCTGGCGCGGTTACAGCGGGGATAGGCGCTGGGCCCGTGTGTCAGGACACGCTCATCGTGCTCTACGCGAAGAAGTACGGCGAATAGCACGCTGGTGGGCGACGGGCGTGGCCGGGCGGTGTGGTTGGCTGGATGTGCTGGTGAGGAGGGGAGGCCGCATGCGTATCGCCAACGTTTACCGTCCAATGGTGTTCGGCTGCCCGGTGAACGCGAAGCTGCCCGAGGTGGCGCGCCGGATGACGGAGAAGAACATCGGCGCGCTCGCCGTGCTCGAGGCGGACCGGGTCGCGGGAGTGATCACGGAACGGGACCTCGTGACGGCGCTCGCCACGTCCGCCGACCCCGCCGCGATGAGCGCGGGGATGTGCGCGTCGTCGGACATCAAGACCGCGACCCTGGACGAGGACACGCGCGAGGTGGCCCGCCGCATGCTCGATTACGGCATCCGTCACATCCCGGTGGACCAGGATGGGCGCCTGATCGGCATGGTGTCGATGCGCGACCTGCTCGCGGTGGAGACACTCGCGCCTTGACCGACGGCGTCTCCCCGCGCGTGAACGGGGCCCGGGTCAGGCGGGACGGAGGAGGGCGACCAGGAAGTTCGAGTCGTCCCTGAACGGACGCAGGTCCCAGGTGGACAGCAGCAGGTCGGGTTCGAGCCCCGCGGCGGCCGCGTCCGCAAAGAACTCACCGAACTCGTAGTCGCGCCCGGCGCCGAAGCCGACAGCGGCGCGGCCGTCCGGCGCGAGGTGCGCACGGAACCGTCTCAGCACCTCACGACGGGTGCTCGGCGCGAGGAACGGCATCACGTTCCCGGCGCAGACGACGGCGTCGAACGGCGTGTCGATGCCCTGTGCGGGGAGGTCGAGTTCGGCCAGGTCGCCGACCAGCCAGCGCGGCCCGGGGTGGTCCTGCTCGGCCGCCTCGATCAGAGCCGGGTCGACATCGACACCGACGACGTCGTGGCCGGCCTCGGCCAAGGCGCCGCCGACCCGGCCGGATCCGCATCCGGCGTCGAGGATGCGGGCGCGGCGCGGCACCAGGGCGTCCACGAGGCGGGCTTCCCCGGCGAGATCGTCACCGGCGCGAGCCATGGAACGGAAGCGCTCGATGAACCAGGTGGAGTGATCGGGGTCGGCGGCGACCTTCTGCATCCAAATGCTTTGTTCAGCCATGCTTGCATTCTTCCGGGTCGGAGGCCGTGCTGACCGACCTGGAGAACGGCGTCGACGTGTGCGGGCTCGGCTGTCACCGAGCCCGCCACGCCGTTCCCGCCCGGCCGTGATCGCGGCTCTGCCGACGCTCACCCGATTCGGGGTGGCCTCGACCGTCGCGAACACCCGGGCCGGACCCGGGTCACGCCGTCAGGGCTGCAGCGTCAGCACGCCCGGCCGGTAGGGCAGGAGGCCGTAGTCGCCGCCGGAGCTGGGGCTGCGACCCTGGTAGAGCAGCTGCAGGTTGCAGGGGTCCACGGTCTTGGTCTGGTCGGGGTTGGTGCGCACCAGGTCGCCGTGGCTGATGTCGTTGGTCCAGGTGGCGCCGCTGTTGGCCTTGCCGGCGAAGGGGTTGCTCTCGCTCGTGGCCTGCGGGGTCCACGTTCCGCCCAGGCTGGTGGCCGTGTACGAGCGGAAGTAGCGGCCCTGGGAGCCGATCGACTCGACGAGCATCAGGTACTTGTTCTGGCCCTGGAGCTTGTAGACCTCGACGCCTTCGAACAGGTTGTTCGTCGTGTCACTCATGATCGTCGTGTAGTTGGAGCCGAAGTTGCCCGGGAAGTTCCCGATCGGCATGCTGGAGCGGTAGATCTTGCCGTTGTCGCCGGCGAAGAACAGGTACATGTTCTGGCCGTCGCCGATGAGCGTCTGGTCGATGGGGCCGGTGCCGGAGCCGGAGATGCTCGCGGTGGACAGCGTCTGCTGCGCCGACCAGCCGTTGGGGTTGGTGGGGTCGCTGGAGGTCCGGTAGGAGAAGGCGGTCCCGCCCCACTGGTAGGCCAGCACCCAGATGTTCTTGGGGGCGAAGTAGAACAGCGTGGGCGCGACGGCCGAGAAGTTCATCGTGTTCTGGCTGGCCGAGGCCATGTCCGACCAGTTCGTGAACAGGCCGAAGTTCATCGAACCCCAGCGCGTTCCGGTGTCGTGCGTCGTCGCGTAGACCAGGTGCTTGCCGTTGTAGACGACGTTGGTGAAGTCCTTCAGCGAGACCCACCCGGACTTCGGAGTCGCCAGCGCGCCCGTCGAGCTCCAGCGGTACCTCGACGGGAGATCGCACGTGCCGCCGGTCGGCGTCGCCGACGGAGACGGGGACGGGGACGCAGGAGCCGACGGCGACTGCGACGGTGACTGCGTGGGGGAGGGGCTGGGCGAGCCCGGGCTGCCGGTGCAGGCCACACCGTTCAGGGAGAACGAGGTGGGCACCGAAGCGGAGCCGTTCGAGGAGCCGTTGAACCCGAAGGTCGTGTTGCCCCCGCTGGGGATGCTGCCGTTGTAGGAGACGTTGGTGGCGGTCACCGACGAGCCCGACTGGGTGTGGGTGGCGTTCCAGATCTGGCTGATCTGCTCGCCGGAGCCGAAGGACCAGGTCAGCCGCCAGCCGTTGACCGCGTCACCGAGGTTGTTGATGGTGACGTTGGCGTTGAACCCGCCCGGCCAGCTCGAACTGATGGTGTAGTCGACCCGGCAGGCGACGGCGGCCTGGGCGGGCTGCGTGGCCATCAGGGCGCCGGCTCCGGCCAGCAGGACCGGAATGGAGCCGATCGCGAGGCCGCGGCGCGAGGCCCGCCGGGGCGGCGCCGTGATCGCGGCGGCGGAGGGGCGCGGTGACCGCGCTCGCCAGGGCAGACGCATTCGAAATCTCCTCATCATCATGTCCGGCCGCCATCGGGGGCTGGTGCGGGCAGCGGTCAGGTGCCGCGATGCGGTTCGCGGTCGACCCGAACGTTGTGGAGCCAGCCGGCGACGACGGAGCCGTTGTATGAAAAGCGGACACGCGGGGTCACCCGCGCGATCGACGCCGCGTCCCGTGATCGGGGAACGCACACCACCGGGGCGTCGCGAACGGCGGTCCTCACCGCACACCACCACAGGGCAGGAGGAAGACGCCTTGAGGACACAGTCTGGAAATCATGCCGAAATGTGTCAAGTCCCCCGCGAAAGTTTCAGAGTGACACTCGCGCCGTCATCCTGCTCACCAGGGCGCCGCCACGCGTGCGGCGATCCGGGCCTTCTCCCAGAAGCGGGACCCCGTCTTCCGCGATCGCCGGCCCGGCCGGTGGCCGGGACCGGCCGGGACTCCAGGTGGCCGGACGGCTAGGGTGGCGAATCGTCCTCGACGGAAGGAGCACGGTGGCGACGCCCATCATGGGTGCCAGATCCGGTGTCGTCACCGGTGCGCTCGCGTTCAGCGGCATGGTCGTCTCGATGATGTTCACCCTGGTCGTGCCCATCATCCCCGACCTGCCCCGCCTGCTGTCGGCCCCGGCGGAGGACGCCTCCTGGGCCGTCACCGCCACGCTGCTGTCCTCGGCCGTGTTCACGCCGGTGAGCGGACGGCTCGGCGACATGTACGGGAAGCGTCGCCTGATGATGGTCAGCCTTGTGCTGATGGTCGCCGGGTCGCTCGTCTGCGTGGCCGGGAACTCGCTGCTCGTGGTGGTGATCGGGCGGGCGCTGCAGGGCTGTGCCGTCGGCGTCATCCCGCTGGGCATCAGCATCATGCGCGATCTGCTGCCGCCCGAGCGGCTCGGGTCGGCCATGGCGCTGATGAGCGCCACCCTGGGCGCCGGCGGCGCGATCGGGCTGCCGCTGGGCGCCCTCGTCGTACAGCTCGTCGACTGGCACATGCTCTTCCTGGCGGCGGCCCTCATGGGAGCGGTGGGCCTGGTTCTCACGCTCGCGGTGGTGCCCGCCTCCCCGCTGCGTACGGGCGGACGGTTCGACTTCCTCGGCGCCGCGGGGTTGTCTGCGGGTCTGGTGTGCCTGCTGCTGCCGGTGAGCAAGGGTGGCGGCTGGGGCTGGGACAGCCCTCTCACCCTGGGGCTGTTCGCGGCGTCGGCGGTGATCCTCCTCGTGTGGGGGTTCGTCGAGCTGCGGGTGGCCGACCCGCTGGTCGACCTGCGGGCGACCGCCCGGCGTGAAGTGCTGATCACGAACATCGCGTCGATCGCGTTCGGGTTCGCCATGTTCGGGCCCAGCCTGGTGTTCCCGCAGGTGCTCCAGGCTCCGGGCGTCACGGGGTACGGCATGGGGCTGTCCCTGTTCGAGGCGGGGCTGTGCATGGCCGTCGGCGGCGCGATGATGATGGTGCTGTCGCCGGTCTCGGCCCGTGTCACCGGCGCGTACGGGCCCCGGGTGACGCTCATGATCGGCGCCCTGTGCGCGGTCGCCGGCTACACCGTCGCGCTGTTCCTGATGGACGAGGTCTGGCACATCGTGCTCGCCGCGACCATCGTGTCCTCCGGGGCCGGCCTCGGCTACTCCGCCATGCCCGCCTCGATCATAAGCGCGGTGCCCGCGTCCGAGACGGCCGCCGCCAACGGCTTCAACTCGCTCATGCGCTCCATCGGCACGGCCTCGGCCAGCGCGGTGATCAGCGCCGTCCTGGCCGCCCACCTCGTGCCGGCCGGGGCCTTCTCGCTGCCGTCCCGTGAGGGGCTCCGGCTCGCGCTGACCACCACGACCGTCGCGGCGGCGGCCGCGCTGGTCATCGCCGCGCTCCTCCCACGGGGACGCGGGCACGCCGGCCCGCCGGAGGGCGGGCGCCGCCGCCTGTTCAGGCGGAGCGGGCGGAATCGGCCTCCACGGCGCCCGCGACACGGGAGAGAATGCCGGCCGGCGACGGCGGCCGACGCTTGTCGCAGCGTCCGCTCGGCCTCGACACCGACAGGCCGGCGGGGGCGTTTCCGTCCGGGTCCCTGACCGGCACGCCGAGCGCCACCGCGCCTCGAGTTCCTCGTCGGTCGGCTCCGCCGGCAGCGGCATGCCCGTCGTGGTGCGGTGGGCCGCGCACACGGCCGTGCCCGGACGGGGATACGTACGGGCGTACATATCGTGTGTACACTCGTACACATGGCGCCTGACTCGGACGGCCGCTCGATGCGCGAGCGGATGCTCGCCGGTGACCTGTACATCGCCGACGACCCGGAGCTGGCCGAGCACCAGTCGCGGGCCATGGACCTGATGGAGGCGTTCAACACCACCCCCGCCCGCGACTCCCGCGAGCGCCGGCGGCTGCTCGCCGAGCTGCTGGGGGAGATCGGTGCGGACACGCACATCCGGCCGCCGCTGCGGGTGGACTACGGCAGTCACATCCGCATCGGCGCCCGTTCGTTCGTCAACTACGGTCTCGTCGCCCTCGACGTCGCGCCGATCACGATCGGCGACGACGTGCAGATCGGTACGAACGTCCAGCTGCTCACCCCGACGCACCCGGTGGACCCGGAGCTCCGCCGCGCGAAGTGGGAGGCCGCCAAGCCGATCACCATCGGCGACAACGTGTGGCTGGGCAGCGGGGCGATCGTCCTGGCGGGAGTCACCATCTGGGACGGCAGCGTCGTCGGCGCCGGCGCGGTGGTGACCCGGGACCTGCCGGCGAACGTCGTGGCGGTGGGCAACCCCGCGCGGGTGATCCGGACGATCGGCCCGGGCTCGGCGTGAGCGGCCCCGCCGCCGATCCCCTCCCGCCGGTCCCACGGCGGCCCCGCCGGCACGACCCCGGACGGCGGGACCGGCTGATCGACGCGGCGCTGGCCGTCATCGCCGAGCGGGGCGTGGCCGGGACGACGCACCGCGAGATCGCCCGCGTCGCCGACGTGCCGCTGGGGTCGACGACCTACCACTTCGCGTCGCTGGAGGAGGTGCTCGCCGAGGCGTTCACCCGGCACGCCGAGTCCGTGGCCCGCGTCTTCGACGAGCGCATGCGAGCCGCCCGCGACCGGGAGGCGGCGGTCGAGGCCGTCATCGCGCTCGTGTCGGACGACCTGCTCGGCGCCCAGCGCGACCTCGTCCTCGCCGTGGAGCTGTATCTGGCGGCGGCGCGCAACCCGGCACTGAGGGCCGTCACCCAGGCGTGGATGGCGCGCAGCCGCCAGGCGCTGGAACGCCACTTCGACCCCACCACGGCCCGGGAACTGGACGCGCTCATCGAAGGGCTCGTGCTGCACAGCGCGTTGTCGACCGATCCGATGACGCCCGAGCAGATCCGCCACGCCATCGACCGTTACCTGCGCTGAAGCGCGCCGTTCCCTCGACCGCACCCCTGTGATCGGAAAGCCCATGCCCGCCGCCCTCTCCCTGACCGCACCCACTCGTCAGGCGCGCCAGGCCCGCGCCGCCGTCGCCGCGCTGTTCCTCACCAATGGCGCCGTGTTCTTCAACGTCGTCCCGCGATATCCGCAGATCAAGGCGGATCTCGAGGTGAGCAACGCCGTCCTCGGCACCGCGCTGGCCGGCACCTCGATCGGTGCGTTGCTGGCGGGGCTGCTGGCCGGCGCCGCGATCCGCCGGTTCCGTTCCGCGCGCGTGGCGGCGTTCGGGATCGTCGTGACCACGATCGCGACGCTGGTCATCCCCATCGCGCCGAACTGGATCGCGCTGGGCGGCGCGCTGTTCGTGGTGGGCGCTCTCGACGCGGTCGTCGACGTCGCGCAGAACGCCCACGGCCTGCGGGTGCAACGCCTGTACGGGCGGTCCATCCTCAACTCGCTGCACGGCCTGTGGAGTGTCGGCGCGGTCATCGGCGGTCTGATGGGTTCGGCCGCCGCCGGTCTGCGCATCCCCCTCGCCGTCCACCTGAGCATCTCCGCGGTGCTGTTCAGCGTCGTCGCCGTCATCGCCCACCGGTTCCTGCTGCCCGGCCCGGAAGACGCCGAGCGGTCCGCCGAAGCACAGGACCTCGCCGCCGCCGACGGCCACCCGATCGCCCCGGCCGCCCACGCCGACCGGCGCGGAGGCCGGCGCTCGTTCACCGGTTCCGCCGTGCGGATACTCGCCGTGCTCGGCGTGCTCGCCGCCTGCGGCGCCCTGGCCGAGGACGCGGGCGCGTCCTGGGGCGCCCTCTTCCTCAGCGACCTGCACGCGAACGCCGCCACCGCGGGCCTGGCCGTCGTCGCCTTCCAGGCCGCCATGACCGCCGGCCGTCTCACCGGCGACCGCGTCGTGAACCGCTTCGGCCAGCGCACCGTGGCCCGTGCGGGAGGCGTGCTGGCCGCCGCCGGCATGGGCGCCGCCCTCGCCGTGCCGTCGGTCGCGACCGCGCTGGCCGGTTTCGCCCTGGCCGGGCTCGGCTTCGCCACCCTCGTGCCCGCCGCCATGCACGCGGCCGACGCGCTGCCCGGGCTCCCCGCCGGCACCGGCCTGACCGTCGTCAGCTGGCTGCTGCGCGGGGGATTCCTGCTGTCGCCGCCCCTCGTCGGGTTCGTCGCCGACCTGATCAGCCTGCGTGCCGGGCTGCTGTCCGTCGTCCTGGCCGGTGCCGTCACCGTCGTCCTCGCCCGCGTTCTCGTGAACCGTACGTAGCCGGTGCCCGTCGGCGGGCGTCGATCGGCAGGCAGCGCCGATCGAGCGCCCGCCGCCCGGGTGGGGTCTTGACATGGGGCTGGGGAAGCCCCTAAATCCTGATGTTACCGGTAACGCATTTTCAACTTCCCGGAAACAAGCAAGGCGCCGGCCACTCCGGCAGAACCGCGAGCGCGTGGCGGCCGGCCTTCATCCGTCCACCCATCGGCACCGGCTCCGGCCGGCCCCGTACCCCGTGCGGGACCCCGCCCGCTCTCGCCCGTCTCCCACCCCCAGGAGAAGAACATGCGCGATACATCCCCTCCGTCATCCGGCCGGCCGCGCCGTGGACGGCCGTCGCCGGCGGCAGCCGCGTGCGTCGTGGCGGCCCTGGCGACCATGCTGGCGAGCGCGCTGACGTGGGCGGCCCCCGCGTCGGCGGCGGTGGCCCCGCTGGTCGGCGCCGCGGCGGGACGCTGCCTGGACGTGAAGGGCAACGTCGACACACTGGGCACCCCGCTGGACATCTGGGACTGCAACGGTCAGGCCAACCAGGGGTTCGAGTTCACCTCGGCGGGTGAGCTGCGGACGATGAACGGCACGCGCTGCGTGGACGCCTACAACAACCAGACCTCGCCGGGCACACAGGTGATCATCTGGTCGTGCAACGGGCAGGCGAACCAGAAATGGCGGCAGAACGCCGACGGCTCCATCACCGGGACGCAGTCGGGCCTGTGCCTGGACGTCGACCACGCCGGCACGGCCAACGGCACCGCGGTCATCCTGTGGACCTGCAACGGCCAGAGCAACCAGAAGTGGGGCGGCGGCACCGGAACCGGCGGCGGCACGCTCGTCGTCGACGCGGCCACCGTCGTGCGGCCGGTCACGCGGGTCGGCTCGGGCACCCTCTACGGACTGTCCGACGCGAACACCCCGCCGGTGTCGGTCATGCAGCCGCTGAAGCTCAAGCAGCTGCGTCAGCCCCCGCCGCTGCACGAGCACCGGCCCAACGGCGTTCCGGCGCCGATCGGCGACACGCTGAACGTCTGGAGGAACGCGGCGGCCATCGGCGCGGTGATCACCGTCGACATGGCGGACAGTTTCGACGGCTTCCCGTACTGGTGGACGAACTGGAACGACTGGTACAGCCGGATCGACAAGATGATCGCCGCGGCCAAGTCGGCGGGCGTCACCAACATCGACGCGTGGGAGCCGTGGAACGAGCCCGACTGGACCTGGCCCTCGGGCTCGGGCGTCTCCTTCAACGAGGGCTGGGTCCGCACCTACCAGCGCATCCGGCAGAGCGAGCCGAACGCGGCCATCATGGGGCCGAGCTACTCCTACTGGGACGTCAACCGGATGCGGTCCTTCCTCAGCAACGCCAAGGCCACGAACACGCTGCCCCAGGTGGTGTCGTGGCACGAGCTGAGCGGCTGGCGGCAGGTCACGGGCAACGTCCAGGCCTACCGGAACCTGGAGCGTGAGCTCGGCATCTCCCCGCGGCCCATCTCGATCAACGAGTACGCGGCGACCGGCGAGATCGACGTCCCCAGCAGCGCGAACCACTACGTGGCGCAGTTCGAGCGCGCGGGCGTGCGCGACGCGCAGCGGGCGTTCTGGTACGAGGCGGGCACCCTCAACGGCCTGCTGTACAACGGCCGGCCGACCGCGTCGTACTGGATGTACAAGTGGTACGCGGACCAGACCGGCAACATCGTCAAGGTGACCCCGACCACGGACAACGACGGCGTGGCCGCCTACGACGCGGGCAGCAGGACCTTCAGCGTCGTCTTCGGCGGCCAGTCGGGGAACGGCTCGATCCGGGTGGACGGCATCGGCGCGCTCGGCTCCTCGGTCACCGCCACTCTCGAGTCCGTGCCAGGGTCGGGGCGTACGACGAACGTCTCCGGGCCGACCCAGGTGTGGTCGAACGCCTACACCGTCACCAACGGCAGCGTCACGATCCCCATCGCGAACCAGAACGCCGGCGGCGCCTACCGCCTCGTCCTCACCCCTCGCTGAGCCGCGAGCCGGTGGCCGGGACGCCGCCCCGGCCACCGGGATGTGAAAGGCCGCCGGCACCCCTCGCCGGTGCCGGCGGCCCTGGTCTTCGTCCTCCCTACTCGCGGATCAGGTGGACCAGGGCGCTGGCGTAGTCGCCGGGCGCCAGGTCGGGGAACACGCCGTGGGCGAGCAGGACGGCGCCGTGGTGGATCCGGCCGGTGGACCGGTCGCGGTAACGGGCGCCGGGATCGAGATCGCGCAGCCGCACGCCCGGCTCGGGATGGCCGAAGCGGCGGGAGCGCCGGTGGACGAGCACGGCCGTCTCACTCCCGTCGAGGGCGAGGTACTGCACGGCCGACAGTTCGCGGTCCGGAGGCAGCAGACGGTACTGCCGGCCGTGCTGGACGAGCGGGCGGATCCGCTTGTAGTCGGCGACCAGCTCCGCGGCCCGTTCGAGCTCCGCGTCGCTCCACTCCGTGAGGGCGCCGCCGATGCCCAGCACGCCGGCCATCGCGACGTGGAAGCGGAAGTCCAGCGGCGTCTCCCGGCCGGTGTAGGGGTTGGGACTGTCGGTGACCCAGGCGCCCATCACCCGGGCGGGGTAGAGCTGGGTGAAGCCGTGCTGGATCTCCAGCCGGTCGAGGGCGTCGGTGTCGTCGGAGGCCCACACCTGGTCGGTACGCCGGAGGATGCCGAGGTCGACCCGGCCGCCGCCGCTGCTGCAGGACTCGACCCGCACGTGCGGGTGGGCGGCGCGCAGCCGGTCGAGCACGGCGTACAGGGCGTGGACGTGGCCGGTCCACAGCCGCTCGTCCGGTCCCGCCTCGGTGAAGGGGCGGTTCATGTCCCACTTCAGGAAGTCGACGGCGTTCTTGGCGAGCAGCTCGTCCAGGGTCCTGAACAGCCAGTCGGCCACCTCCGGCCTGCTCAGGTCGAGCACGAGCTGGTTGCGGTGCTCGGTGCGCCGCCGGTGCGGCCGGTGGATGACCCAGTCGGGATGGGCGCGGTACAGGTCGCTGTCCGGGTTGACCATCTCCGGCTCCACCCACAGGCCGAACAGCATGCCCAGCTCGTGCACCCGGTCGATAAGCGGCCCGAGCCCGTCGGGAAAACGGCGCGGGTTGGGGTGCCAGTCGCCGAGCCCCGCCGCGTCGTGCGTGCGGGCGCCGAACCAGCCGTCGTCCACCACGAACAGCTCGACGCCGATCCGCGCGGCCTTCTCCGCCAGCTTGATCTGGCCGTCGAGCGAGACGTCGAAGCCGGTGGCCTCCCAGGAGTTGTACAGCACGGGCCGCGTCTCGCCGGGGTGCGGCAGCACGTGCCGCAGCTGGTGGTCGTGCCAGGCGCGGCTCGCGGCGCCGAAGCCGCCGTCGGTGTACAGGCCCGCGCACACCGGGGTGACCAGTTCCTCGCCGACGCCCAGCTCCCGCGTCACCGAGTCGTGCCCGGCGCCGGCCGAGAGCGTCACCCGCTCGGTCGGCAGCCGCTGCGCGGTGAGCCGCCAGCTTCCGCTCCAGGCCAGCGCGCAGGAGTAGACCTCGCCGTGCTCCTCGCCCGCCGTCCCGTCGTCGATCATCGCCCAGGGGTTGGCCTGGTGGCTCGTCACGCCCCGCCGGCTCGTCGTCACGGTCTCGCCGTACGGCAGCATGGTGCGGTGCAGCCGGGTCTCGGCGCCCCACTGGCCGCGCACGGAGCTGAGCCGGTAGCCGTCCATGCGGGGGAGCACCCAGGTCGCGGAGTCGGCCCGTACGACGGTGACGGGTTCGCCCTCGTTGCGCAGCACCAGGTGCCGCTCGATGACGTCGCTGTCCTCGTGCACGCCGTAGTGGCACTCGACGGTGAGCGGATAGTGGCGGTCGGCGAACGTCAGCACCAGCTCCCGATCGGTACGGCGCTGGCCGGTGGGGACGAGCTCCAGATCCCGGGTGCCGTCGGCGAAGCGCACCTGCACGGCCGCGTGCCCGTAGAACAGGCCGCCGGTCGCGGTCAGGTCCAGCGTGCCCTCGGCGGCGTCCTCCACGGGGCGGAACGGCGGCCGCGGCAGCAGCGGCAGCGAGGCGGCCTGCGCGACGGTGAGCCGGGGTCCCCAGTGCAGCACACGCAGCCGGTCATGGTCGTCGAGATGCAGGACGTAGGAGGAGGACGGCCCGGACAGCACCCACAGGCGGCGTTCGGAGTCGTGGACGATCATGTTGGCCTTCCGATGCGAAGAGGGCTTGGGCGGGGGGAGACGAGGACACGCCGAACGCCCGCCGCCTTGCGGGGGGCGGCGGGGCTCGGGAAGGAGGGCGCCGTCCGGTGGCGAGGGGCGCGAACCCCGATCCGGAACGACGCGGAGGTCAGGACGGGGCGGGGCCGCTGCTCTCCCGGACGATGAGCTCCGGCTCGCTCCAGGCGGGCACGGGAGGGGCGGTCTGCGGCTCCAGCCTGCGGTGCAGCAGGCCGAAGCAGGCGCGGCCGAGCCCCTCGAAGTCGAGCCGGACGGTGGTGAGCGAGGGGTTGAGGTAGGCCGAGGGCGGGGCGTCGTCGAAGCCCACCACGCTGAGGTCGCCGGGGATGTCCCGCCCGGCCTCACGGGCGGCCCGCATGACGCCGAGCGCGAGGTCGTCGTTGCCGCACAGGATGGCGGTGACCGAGCGGTCCGCCAGCAGGGAGCGGACGGCCAGGTAGCCCGAGCGCGGCGTCCACCCCCCGTGCGACGGCTCGGGCACCGGGCGGTCCGCGGCGCGCAACGCGTCCCGCCAGCCCTGGGTCCGCTGGGGGGACGGGCTGGTGGAGGAGGGGATGGCCACGTAGTGGACCGTCCGGTGCCCCAGGCCGAGCAGGTAACGGGTCGCGTGCGCGGCGGCGGCTCGGTCGTCCAGCCAGACCTGCCACGGGCCGCCGTCCGCGGCGTCGCCCTCGTCGGGGCGGCGTTCGACGGCGGCGGTCACCGGGACGTCCGGCGGCAGCGCCCGGAGCGCCCGCACGCCCGCGTCGTCGTAGGCGATCACCATGACGGGCTCCCCGGGCCGGTTGAGCCGCAGGGCGATGTCCGCCTGCTGGGAGTCCGGCTCCAGGACGCTTATGCCGACGGAGAAGCCGGCCGTCCTGGCCGCCTCCTCCATGCCGCGCAGCGTGGCGGCCGCGCCGTACAGGGCGGTGTCGGAGGTCAGTACGGTGACCGACCGCACCGGGCCTCCCGCCAGCGTCTGTGCAAGCTTGTTGGGCCGGTAGCCGAGCTCGGCGATGACCTGCAGGACCTTGGCCCGGGTCGTCTCGCTGACCCGGGCCTTGCCGTTGATGACACGAGAGACGGTCTGCTGCGAGACACCGGCCACACGCGCGACGTCCCAGATGCTCGCCGAGCGGCCGCGAGAAGCGTCCTGCGGTGGCATGTGACCGGTAACTCCCATAGCTCCAGAGCCTACTTGATGGCGGCGTTCGCCTCGTCGTTGATTTTCTTCGCCGCGTCCTGCGCCGTCATCTGCCCGAGCCAGACCTGGTTGAAGATGTCGAGCGCCTTCACGTTATAGGTGTCGGCCGCCTCCGTCAGGGGGTAGCCCATCGTGGTGCCCTCGGCCGCCTTCTTGAACCCGGTGACGTCCACGCCCTTGGCCTTCCACGCCTCGGCGAAGACGTCGTTGAGCGAGCTGATCCCCGGCCAGACGGCGCCCGCCTGAGCCACGGCCTTCTGGTGCTTTTCCGAGGTCAGCCACTTGAGGAGCTCCCACGCCTCCTTCGGGTGCTTGGTCCCGGAGTAGATCGCCTCGGTCAGGCCGTTGTAGACGCTGCCTCTGCCGACCGGCCCCGCGGGCAGGTCGGCGACGCCGAAGCCGCCGTCGGGAAGCGCGGTGTCGAAGGCGCGCAGCATCCAGCTTCCGTCCATCGCGGTCGCCGCCTCGCCGCGGCCGACGACCTGGTCGAGCGACGGGCCGTTGGGCGGGTTGGTGACCGTGGCGGGCACGGCGACGTGGTACTTCAGCCGCAGGTCCTGGACGAACTGGATGGCCTGCACGCAGGCCGGCTGGTCGATGGTCCACCGGCCCCACGGCTTGTCCTGGAGTTCGCACCCGTTCTGCAGCGCGAAGTTCCACCAGTCCTGCTGGCCGGTGGGCGCCTGCATGGCCAGGCCGTACTGCTTGACCTTCCCGGGGTCGAAGCCGGGCTCGTCGGCGCGCTTGCCGTTCTCGTCGACGGTCAGCTTCCGCAGCGTCTTGACGAAGGTGCCGCCGTCGGTGGGGTTCCAGGTGAGGCCGTCGAGGTCGGCGGGGGTGAGCCCGGCGTCCTTCAGGGCCTTGGCGCTGTAGAAGAGCCCGATGGTGTCCCAGTCCTTCGGCAGGCCGTACACCTTGCCGTCCACCTTCCAGCCCTCGGCGAGCTTGGGGTCGTAGCCGGAGGTGTCCACCTTGTCCTGCGCGATGAGCGGCGCCAGGTCGGTGAGCACGCCCTCCTTGCCGAACTTGGGGAAGTAGGAGACGTGGTCCCAGAAGACGTCGGGCGCCGAGCGCCCGACGAGCTGGGTCTGCAGCTTGCTCCAGTAGTCGTTCCAGCTGTTCAGCTCGATCTGGACCTTGATGTTCGGGTGGGCCTTCTCGAACTCGCGGATCGACTGCTCGATCGGCGGCTTCTGCACCTCGTCCCACATCGCGTAGCGCAGGGTGACGACGCCGCCGGACGAGCCGGAGTCGTCGGAACCCCCGCCGCAGGCGGCCACGGTCAGGAGGGCCGCCATCGCGACCGTAGATAAAGCGATTTTCCTGGACATAGCTGCATGCCCTTCTTCTCTGTGGAGGTGGTTACTTCAGCCCGGTCAGGGCGATCGAGCGGACGATGTGCCGCTGGAACAGCAGGAAGATCACGACGAGGGGGAGCAGCGCCAGGGCGGCGGCCGCCAGGATCAGGTGGTACTGCGAGGAGTACTGGCCCTTCAGTGCCGAGATGCCCAGCGTGACGACCCTGACCGCGTCGCCGTTGGTGATGATCAGCGGCCACAGCAGCGTGTTCCAGGTCGTGATGAACGTGATGGTGGCGAGCGTCGCGAGGATCGGGCGGCTCAGCGGGAGCACGACGCGGGTGAGCACGGTCCAGGTGCCCCCGCCGTCGATCCGCGCGGCCGACTCCAGGTCCCTCGGGATCGTCCGGAAGTACTGCCGCACCAGGAAGATCCCGTACGGCGTGCCGAACGCGGTGGGCAGGATCAACCCGAGATAGGTGTCGATCAGCCCGAGCTCCCGCATGATGAGGAAGAGCGGCACCAGGGTGACGATCTGCGGCACCATCATCGTCGCGAGGTAGCCCCAGAACAGCGCGTCGCGGCCGGGGAACGACATCCGCCCGAAGGCGTAGGCGGCCATCGTGCTGAAGACGACCTGGCCGATCGTGACGGCCCCGGCGTAGACCAGCGAGTGCAGCAGGAAGCCGGCCATGTCGTACTCCGACCAGACCTTCGCGAAGTTGCCCAGGGTGGCGGGGAAGGCGGGCTCCCACGCGGGGGTGGTGAGCACCCGCGAGGGTTCCTTGAGAGCCGAGTTCAGCGTCATCAGGTACGGCGCGACCGCGACCGCGGCGCCCATGAGGAGCGCGAGATACAGCGCGCTCCTCTTCAGCTGCGTCCTCTTCAGCTGGGTCCTCTTCATCGGGTCCTCACGAGAAGTCGTACACGGTGCGCTTGCGGAAGTAGAGGAACTGCGCCGCGGTCACCAGCAGGATCAGTCCGAACAGCACCATCGCCAGCGCCGAGGCGAACCCGGCCCGGAAGAGCTGGAAGCCCTGCTGGTAGATGTGGAAGTTCAGCACGTCGGTGGCGCCGCCGGGACCGCCCTGGGTCATCACGAAGACCGTGTCGAAGACCTGGAACGACCCGATCGTGTTCGTCACCAGCACGAAGAACAGCGACGGCCGCAGCAGCGGCAGGGTGATCATGAAGAACCGCTGCACCGGCGTGGTGCCGTCGATCGCCGCGGCCTCGTACAACTGGTGCGGGATCGCCTGCAGCCCGGCCAGCAGGATCAGCATGGTGTAGCCGGTGTACTGCCAGACGTTCACCGATGCGATCACCGGCATGGCCCACGCGGGGTCGGTGAGCCAGTTCGGCCCGTCGATCCCCACCATGCCCAGCACCTGGTTGACCACGCCGTGCCTCGGGTCGAAGATCCAGGACCAGACGATGCCGAGGGCCACGGGCATGGCCATCCAGGGCAGTACGAAGGCCACGCGGAAGACCCTGCCGCCGCGCAGCCGCCGGTTCAGGGCGAGAGCCAGCAGCAGGGCCAGCACGGTCTGCGCCGGGATGTTGAGCAGCACGTAGTAGACCGTGTTGAACAGGGACCGCCACGCATCGGGATCGGCGGCCAGTTCGCGGTAGTTGTCCAGGCCGACGAACGAGGGCGCGCCCATCAGGTTCCAGTCGAACAGGCTCAGCCCCGCCACCCCGAAGATGGGCGCGACCAGGAACAGCAGGAATCCGATCAGGCTCGGCGCGAGCAGGGCGTACGCCTCGGCCGTGGCGCGCACGTGCCGCGCGAACCGGCGGTCCGTCCGTCGCCGGCGTCCCTGCGCCGAGGCGAGGGGAACTATGTCATCAATCACGCTTCACTCCGTACGCCGCGCGAAATTGGTCGAGCGGCAGCGGGCTGCCCGGAAATCTGGCGCAGACGCTTCTGCGATGGAGAGAAGAGTTACCGATAACATGCCTCGCGTCAAGGGACGACGTCACCGGCGGCTCGAGCTCGTGGTCGTGTTCTCACAACGTCGGCCGGGCGGGCGGTAGCGCCCCGCCGGCGACGGTCCGCGCGCGACCGGCGTGCGGGATGACGGGCGGGTGCGAGGGCACGTGGGGACGAGGAGGTGCGGCGACCAGGCGGAGCAGTCGTTGCCGGCCATGGGGGAAAGTCGTCGCCCATGGAAAGTCACCGCCACGGGAAAGCCGCCGGCCATGGGGAAAGGGGCGGCCAGGTCGTGGCCGCCCCCGGTGAGTGAGTGGTGATGTCAGACGCGGGTCCACTGCTGGTTGGTGCCGCCCCAGCAGGAGTAGATCTGGAGTTTCGTGCCGTTGGCGGTGCCGGCGCCGATGACGTCGAGGCACTTGTTCGCCCCGACGGCGGTGATGGTGCCGTCGGAGTTCAGGCGCCACTTCTGGTTGTTCTGGCCGTTGCAGTCCCAGATGATCACGCTGGTGCCGTCGGCGGTGCCGCCGCCGTTCACGTCGAGGCACTTGTTGCCGTAGACGCGCAGTTCACCGGCGCTGGTGGAGGTCCACTGCTGGTTGGACTGGCCGTTGCAGTCCCAGATCTGGGCCTGCGCGCCGTTGGTCTGCGACGCGCCGTTCACGTCCAGGCACCGGCCGGAGGCGACCCCCCTGATCGCGCTCGTGGAGCCGGGGTTCTGGCTCGTGCCCGGAGACGGGCTGGTGTTCGGCGTCGCGG
>NZ_JBDJAW010000057.1 GCF_039649665.1 Microbispora sp. ZYX-F-249
GACCACGCCGTCGTCGTCTCCCAGCCCGTCCCCCGGTAGCCCGTCGCCCAGCCCGAGCGTGACCCCCACCCCCGGCGGCGGCAGCGGGCCGATCAAGGGGGCGGCCTCCGGCCGGTGCCTGGACGTGCCCGGGGCGAGCACCGCCGACGGTACCCAGGTGCAGCTGTGGGACTGCAACGGCCAGACCAACCAGACCTGGAGCTCTACCTCGGCGGGCGAGATCCGGGTGTACGGCAACAAGTGCCTGGACGCGGCCGGCACCGGCAACGGCGCCAAGGTCCAGATCTACAGCTGCTGGGGCGGCGACAACCAGAAGTGGCGCGTCAACTCCGACGGCAGCATCCAGGGCGTCCAGTCCGGGCTGTGCCTGGACGCCACCGGAGCCGGCACCGCCAACGGCACCAAGATCCAGCTGTATTCCTGCCACGGCGGCACCAACCAGAAGTGGACCTGGAACGGATAGGTCCCACCCCGCGAGCCTCCGGTGCGGCACATCCCGCACCGGAGGCTTCTCCGATACCCGCACACCGGAGGGTGAGGGATCAGCCCTTCAGTCCGGAGCGGGAGATGCCCTCGATGATCCAGCGCTGGGCGACCAGGTAGAGCAGCAGCACCGGAACGCTGGCGATCATGGCTCCGGCCATGAGCAGGTCGTAGCGGATGTTGTTGGCGCTCTGGAAGTTGCCGAGCCCGGCGGGCAGCGTCAGCGATTCGGGACTGAGCAGCACGAACAGCGGCCACAGGAAGTCGTTCCAGTTGCTGAGGAACGACAGCACGAACAGCGTCACCAGCGCGGGCTTGGCGAGGGGGAGCACGACCCGGGTGAAGGTCTGCCAGCGGTTGCAGCCGTCGAGCTCGGCCGCCTCCTCGAGCTCGCCGGGCAGGGCCGTGAAGAACTGGCGCAGGAAGAAGACGCCGAACGCGCCGGCCGCCGCGGGCACGACGACCGCCGGCAGGCTGTCGACCCACGCCAGCTCGTTGACGATGAGGAAGTTCGGCACGAGCAGCACGACCGGGGGCACGAACAGCGTCGCCACGATCACCGTGAACATCACGCCCCGGCCGCGGAAGTCCAGCCGGGCCAGCGCGTACGCCGCGGGGGCCGCGGTGACGAGGACGAGCACGGCGTGCCCGGTCGCGGCGGCCAGGCTGTTGAGGAACCAGGTGACGGCCGGGAAGTCCGTGCTGCCGAGGATCTCCCCGTACGCGCCGACGGTCGCGGGGTGGGGGATCCACTGCGGGGTGGTCGATCCCGCGGCCTCCCGCGTCTTGACCGACGTGACCGCCATGTAGACCAGCGGGCTGACGTACAGCGCGGCGATCACCGCGAGGACGAGGTGCAGCAGCGACCGCCGCAGCCCGCGAAGTTCCGTTCTCATCGGGCCTGCCTGTTCCTGAACGCGCCGAAGACGAGGCCGCTGGCCACCATGAGGAAGGCGGCGAGCACGAAGCTCATGGCCGAGGCGGTGCCCATGTCGAACTGCCGCAGGCCGGTCTCGGCGATGAGGTAGATCGCGGTCTTGGTCTGGTCGGCCGGCGCGCCGACGGTGATCAGGTACGACTGGCCGAACATGTTGGCCGAGGCGAGGATCGTCGAGTTGACCACGAAGAGCGTCACCGGCCGCAGGCCGGGCAGCGTGATCGACCGGAACCGGTGCCGGGCCCCGGCGCCGTCGACCATCGCCGCCTCGTACAACTCCCTCGGGATGTCCTGCAGCCCGGCGAGGAAGATCACCGAGTTGAGCCCGAGTGTCCACCAGACGGTCACGCCGACCAGCGCGACCCATGCCCAGGGGAGGTCCGTCGTCCACTGCACGTCGAGACCGAGGTAGTGGTTGACCAGGCCGATGTTGCCGTCGAGCAGGAAGCGCCACAGCAGGCCGACCACCGCGACGCCCAGGACGTACGGCGCGAAGTAGACGGCACGGTAGAGGTTGCGGCCGCGGAACCGGCCGTTCATGAGCAGCGCGACGAGCAGCGGCAGCACGATCAGCAGGGGCACCGAGAACACGGTGAAGATCCCGGTGGCCTTCATCGCGGTCCAGAACCGCGACCCGTCCACGCTGGACGGGTCGAACAACTCGGCGTAGTTGGACAGGCCGACGAACGGCTTGGCGGGCACGTTGATGTCCCACTCGTGCAGGCTGGTCCAGAAACCGAACCCGATCGGCAGCACCATGAAGACCGCGAACAGCAACAGGTAGGGCGCGAGGAAAGCCCACGGCGTCCAGGGGCGCATCCGGCGCACGCGCGCGGCGCCGGGGGAGGCGGCCGCCCCCGGGCTCCCCGCCGTCCCCGCGCCCGCCGGGGAGCCGGGGTCGCGCGCGGCCGTGCCGGCACCGGCGGGCACGCTCACTTCGCGTACTTCCTCTTGTTGTCCGCGAGCAGCTTGTCGGCCGTGGCGACGCCCTCCTTCAGCGCGTCCGCGGGGGAGGCCTGCTTGAGCACCGCCTTGGCCACGGCGAGCTCCAGCGCCTTGGTCTGCACGTCGCCGACGCCCGGCAGCGGCGGGATGAAGTGGAAGGCGTCGAGGTCGTCCGCCAGGGCGATCTGCGGCAGCGAGGCCACCTGCGGGTCCTGGCGGACGGAGTTGCGGGCCGGGATCATGCCGGCCTTCGCCCACTCGGTGGACTGCTTGGACATGTAGTCGACGAAGAACTTGGCCGCCTGCATCTTGTTCGCGTCCCGGCCCGCCTGGGACGTCAGCACGAAGTTGTGCGAGGCGCTCCACACGGCCGGTGTGCCGCCGATGTTCGGCACGGGCGACAGCTCCCACTTCAGGTCCGGCGCGTTGGTCTTGAGGTCGTTGATCTGCCAGATGCCGTCCCAGGTGAGGCTGACCTTGCCGTTCTTGAACGCCGCGTACTGGCTGTCGATCGCGACCTTGTCCGGGCTGAAGCCCTTGTCGATCTGCTCGACCATCCAGGCGAGGGCCTGCTCCCCGGCGTCCGAGCCCCACAGGGCCCGCAGGCCGTCCTCGCTGTAGAGCTGTCCGCCGAACTGCCAGACCAGGCTCATGAACATCAGGTGGGCGGGCCACTTGCTCGGCATCCAGAAGGGGTGCTCGACGCCGGCGTCCTTCAGCCCGCCGAGCGCCTCGGCGTACGCCGCCTTGTCGGCCGGGGCCTCCTTCAGGCCGATCTTGCCGAGATGGCCGGCGTTCCAGTAGTCGCCCAGGCAGTGGACGTCGAGCGGCACGCTGTACCGCTTGCCGTCGTAGACGCCGGCCTGCCAGACGGCCGGGATGAAGTCCGACTCGGTGAGCCCGAGCGCGCCGACCACGTCGTCGAGCGGGACCAGCACCTGCCGCGCGGCGAACGTGCTGATCCAGTCGTTGTGGATGACGGCGACGTCGGGGCCCTTGCCGGCGGCGATCGCGGTCGGCACGGCCGGGTAGAGGTCGGCCCATTGCCGGGTGACGTTGCGCACCTCGATCCGGCCGCTGTAGGCCTTGTTGAACGCGTCGAGCATGGCGCGCATGTGCGGGCCGTCGCCGCCGGTGAAGCCGTTCCAGAAATCGAGCGTGACCTTGGGCCCGGAGTACTCCCCGCCGGAGAACGTCGCCGCGGGCGACTGCGCGGCCTCGCCCGCGCCGAGCTTGGTGCCGCCGCCACACGCGGTCACCGCGGCGGCCAGACCGGTGGCGCCGGCGAGGCCGAGGAACGAGCGGCGGGACAGGGAATGTGTCATGGTGCTACTCCTGGGGGGATGCAGGGGCAAAGCGGACAAGGGTCCACGAGACAGGGTGAAGCGTGAGCTCCGCGCGCCGGCCGTTCATCCGCAGGCCGGTGCCGGGCCGCGGGGTCACGCGGCCGGGGGCGGCGGCCGTGTTGGCCGCCGACGGATCGCCGTCGGCGATCTCCAGGTGCTCGACCGGCCGTACGGGCGCGCGCAGCTCCACATCCAGGCGGCAGGGACCGCGGCGGTCCCGGTTCACCACGAACAACGCGATCTCCCCGGTCGCGTCGTCGTGCGTCGCGGTCGCCCAGATCGCGGGGGCCTCGCCGTACCGGGCGGTGGAGATCGCCGGGCCCTCGGGCTCGACCCGCAGCACCTCGCCGTGGGCGTGCCGGGCCGTCAGCGCGAACGGATGAAAGATCGTCTGCCGCCACGCCGGCCCGCCGGGCTCGGTGCGGATCGGCGCGATCACATTGGCCAGTTGCGCCTGGCAGGCGATCTTGACCCGGTCGGCGTTGCGCAGCAGGGCGATCAGCAGGCTGCCGACCACGACGGCGTCGGTCACGTCGTAGGTGTCCTCGATCAGCCGCGGCGCCTCGGCCCAGTCCAGTGACGACTCGCCCTTGAAGCGGCTCTGGTACCAGACGTTCCACTCGTCGAAGGACAGGCCGATCTTCTTGCGGCTGCGCAGCTTCGCGCCGACGTGGTCCGCGGTGGCCGCGATCGAACGGATCATGTGGTCCATGTCCGAGGCGCTGGCCAGGAACGAGTCGACGTCGCCGTCGGAGGGGTCGTAGTAGGCGTGCAGCGACACGTGGTCGACCAGGTCGTAGACGGCCTCCAGCACCTCCGCCTCCCAGGCCGCGAAGGTCGGCATCCCGCTGTTGGAGCTGCCACAGGCCACCAGCGACAGGCCCGGGTCGAACCGCTTGAGCGCGCGGGCCGTCTCGGCCGCGAGCCGGCCGTACTCGGCTGCGGTCTTGTGCCCGAGCTGCCACGGCCCGTCCAGCTCGTTGCCCAGGCACCACAACCGGATGTCGTACGGCTTGTCCGCGCCGTGCGCCCGGCGCAGCTCCGACATCCGGGTGCCGCCGGGGTAGTTCGCGTACTCGACGAGCTGGAGAGCCTCGGTGACACCGCGGGTGCCGAGGTTCAGCGCCATCATCGGCTCGACGCCGGCCTTGCCGGCCCACGTCATGAACTCGCCCAGCCCGAACCGGTTGCTCTCGACGCTCCGCCAGGCGAGGTCGAGCCGGGACGGCCGGTCCTCGACCGGGCCCACGCCGTCCTCCCACTGGTAGTTGGAGACGAAATTGCCCCCGGGGTACCGGACGAGCGTGACGCCCAGCTCGCGCGTCAGCGCAAGCACGTCCGTGCGGAAGCCGTCGGCGTCGGCGGCCGGGTGGCCGGGCTCGTAGAGGCCCGTGTAGACGCACCGTCCCATGTGCTCGACGAACGAGCCGAACAGGCGGGGTTCGACCGGGGCGATCCGGAAGGCGGGGTCAAGGGTCAGACGAGCCGGGGACGCCAAAGCACGACCTCTCTGTTGACGCTTCGTGGTACGACGGTTTGTACAACGTTGTTTCAACGTTGTAAACAGGTCATCCGAGCCTCGATACCAGGGCGTTACGATCGGATGCGGCCGGCCGGGACCCGCCGTGCGACCGAGAGGGGCAGCGTGGAGTGAGCGTGAAGTGGGAGTGAGCCTGCGGGACGTGGCGCTGCTGGCGGGGGTGTCGGTGAAGACGGTCTCCAACGTGGTCAACGGCTACGCCCACGTGTCCCCGGCCACCCGCGCCAAGGTCGAGCGGGCCCTGTCCCAGCTCGACTACCGGCCCAATCTGTCGGCCCGCAATCTCCGGCTCGGCCGGACCGGGGTGATCGCGCTCGCGCTGCCCGAACTCGACGCGCCGTACTTCGCGGAGCTGTCGCGGTTCGTGATCGACGCGGCGGCCGAGCAGCGGTGGCTCGTGGTGATCGAGCAGACCGACGGCAGCCTGCGGCGGGAGCGTCAGGTGCTCGACGGGGTACGCGACCACCGGGTGGACGGGGTCATCCTCAGCCCGGTCTCGATCGGCGCCGAGGAGCTCGCGGCCCGCACCGACGACGCGGCGCTGGTCCTGCTCGGCGAGCGCATCTACGACGGGCCGGCCGACCACGTGGCGATCGACAACGTGCGGGCCGCGCGTGACGTCACCGAGCACCTGATCGGGCTGGGGCGCCGCAGGATCGCGGCGCTCGGCGCGCAGGACAACTCGATCAGCGGCACCGCGCCGCTGCGCCTGGCCGGGTACGCCGAGGCGATGGCGGCGCACGGGCTGCCCCAGACGATCGCCGAGGTCGAGCGCTACCGGCGGGCCGAGGGCGCGGCCGCCATGGCCCGGCTGCTGGCCGCGCCCGAGGCGCCGGACGCGGTCTTCTGCTTCAACGACCTGCTGGCGCTGGGCGCGATGCGCACGATCCTCGCGGCCGGCCTCCGGGTGCCCGAGGACGTCGCGCTGGCGGGCCTGGACGACATCGAGGACGGCCGCTACAGCACGCCGACGCTGACCACGGTGGCGCCGGACAAGGCGCAGCTCGCCCGCATCGCGGTCGACCTGCTGCGGGCCCGCCTGGACGGCCGGGCCGCCGGCCCGCCCCGCGAGGTGCGGGCCGACTACCGCCTCGTCGTACGGGAGAGCACCGCGGGACGGGTCAGGGGCTGAGCTTCTCGTGCGCGTTGCCGTGCCACTCGACGAGCAGCACGGTGGCGTCGTCGTGCAGCCGGTTGTCGTGATACTCCAGCACGGTCCGGATCAGGCGGCGCAGCGTCTCGGGCACCGGCAGCCCGGCGGCGTTCTGCTTGATCATGAACTCGACGAACCGGCCCAGGCCGAACTCGCCGCTGTCGGGGCTGCGCATCTCGGTGATGCCGTCGGTGTAGAGCAGGATGCGGTCGCCGGGCTCCAGTTGCTCGCGGCAGAGTATGACGGGCAGGCCGAGATCGAGGCCCATCGGGTGGGCGGGCGGGCAGTTCAGGGTGGACGTCCAGCGGCCGTGGCGGATCAGCACGGGCGCGTGGTGGCCGCGGTTGACCCAGCTGAACACGCCGGTCTCGAGGTCGAGGTCGCCGATGACCGCCGTCACGAAGCGGTCGCCCCGGCCGAACTCGTCGATCAGCACCCTCTCGATCGCCTCGCTGTTGCGCACCAGGCCCATGTCCTGCCGGCGGTGGTTGCGGCAGGCGGCCACGGCGAGGTTGGCGGTCAGGCCGGCCGACACGTCGTGGCCCATCGCGTCGAAGACCCCGACGTGCGCGAGTGAGCCGAAGGTCGAGTAGTCGAAGGCGTCGCCGCCGATCTCGTACGCCGGTTCGAGCACGGCGCCGATCGTCACCTCCGGCGTGGCGAACGTCAGCGGCGGCATCAGGTTCCACTGCATCTCCGCCGCCACGTTCATCGGGCGGCTGCGGACGAGACGAGCGTGACAGTCGCTGAACGAGCGCTTGCTCACGACGATCAGGGCCACGAGGGACGCCACGTGCCGCATGCGATCCTCGAGCCCGTCGTCCTCCGACGTGGGGGTCATGTGGAGCACGCCGATGCGCTCGGTGCCGTCCAGCAGGGGCACCCACCAGCGGCTCGGGCTGTCGCCCTCCGGGCCGCCCCGCAGCATGCGCACCTCCTGCAGGGCCCGCCCGGCGAGCGTGGTGTCGATCTTGAGCTCCTCCGGCTGGGCGTCCTCCTCGCCGTGGCCGCACAACCGGCGCAGCACGCTCTGCTGCAGGTCGGCCACGTAGACACCGATTTCCTCGAAGCCCGCCTCGCGCCCGTGCCGCCTTATCAGCGACGGTATGTCCTCGAACGCCACCAGATGGCTGTCCTCCAGCATCCCGGCCAGCGCGCGCAGCAGCCCCTGGTCCCGGGAATCGGGGATGCCCTGCTCCATCTGCCCACCCCCGTGGTCCCACCCCACCTACCCACGATGCGTCATCACCCGTGGCGCGAACCGGAACGCAATGACATTTTGGGCAACGCATTACCTCACGCGCGGGCGAACTCGGCGACCCACCGGCGCACCGGCGGGGTCTCGTCGTCGTACACGTCCCGCACGCGCACCGCGCGCAGCCCGCCGGTGGCGAACGCGTCGATCTCGGATCGGGTCAGCGGCACGGCGATCCGCCCCGGCGGGTCGCCGTCCTCCCGGGCGCGGGCCACCACGAGCAGCGTGCCGCCGGGGGCGACCAGCGCGCCGGCCGTGCGGATCGCTCGCGCCCGCAGGTCGCCGCGCAGCACCTGCACCGTGTAGGCCTCGACGACCAGGTCGAACGCCTGCCGCCACTCCTCCGGCGGCGCGAGCAGGTCGGCGGCGACGTACCGGACGGGGGAGCCGGGGAAGCGGCGCCGGGCGGCTCCGACGGCGGAGGGCGACACGTCGAAGGCGGTCACCGCCCACCCCAGGCCGGACAGGTGCTCCGCGTCGTCGCCCATGCCGCACCCCACGACCAGCGCGCTGCGCCCCCCACCGGTACGGCCGCCCGCCCACTCGACCAGGTAGGGGTTGGCCACCAGGTGGGCCCAGGGCACGACCGCCTCACCGCGCTCGGCCGCCGAGTAGAGCGGCTCGAACCAGCCGAGCGGGTCGCCGCTCTCCAGGTGCTCGGCGGCCAGCCGCCGGGCGTACTCGCGGCGCTCTTCCTCCGTCGTGTCGCTCATCGCTCTCCCTGCCCGAGTGATCTCCAGCGGAAGCCTCTCACGCGGGGCGGCGGGTCAGTCGAAGAAGCGGGCCAGCCGCCGCTCCCCGGCGGGCTCCCGGCCGCCCTTCGCGGGGACCAGGTCCGCGAAGACCGTGGACTCGTCACGCGTGACCAGCAGCGGATACCAGCACCGGCCCGCGTCGTCCGGACGGCACAGGTGCTTGAACGTCTGCACGTCGATCAGCCGGACGTGCGTGGGGTCGGCCACCGCGTTGACGTGCCGCCACCAGGGCGCGAGGACGTGCAGCACGCCGCCGGGCCGCAGCACGCGGTGGCACTCGCGCAGCAGGGGCAGGTAGTCGGCCAGGTGCTCCAGCACGTGCACCACGAAGACCTGGTCCACCGACTCGTCCGCCAGCGGCACCCCGCGCGCCAGGTCGGCCAGCACGTCCACCGCCGGGCCGGGACGCAGGTCGACGCCGAGATTGTCGCGGTGCTGCTTGGTGCCGCCGCAGCCGAGGTCGACGACCCGGGGCATGGCGCCCGCGACCCGCACCCTGTCCCACACCGCCAGCACCCCCGCGAGGCGGCCGAGGCGCTCGCGCAGCACGGCGAGGTCGGCGGCGGCCCGCACGTCGCCCTCGACGTGCGCCACCCCGCCGTCGAAGCGGACCCGCACGTCCAGGCCCCGCAGGCGGGAATCGTGCGCCAGCAGGTCCGCCGCCGCATCCTCCAGGTCCCGGTCGACCAGGTCACGCCGCCGCCTGTCCATCCCGCCCACTCCTCGCCGCTCCGGATGACCTGTCGTCTACCCGCGGGAGGCCGGGCCGTACGCATGAGAGCCGGCCGTCACTCGCCGAGCATCTCCACCGTGCCGTGGGCGCCGTCGACTCTGATCTTGTCCCCGTCGCGCACCCGAGTGGTGGCGTTTCCGGTGCCCACCACGGCGGGGATGCCCAGCTCGCGGGCGACGATGGAGGCATGCGACAGCGGCGCCCCGACGTCGGTGACCACGGCAGCCGCGCGTGGGAACAGCGGCGTCCAGCCCACGTTGGTGAGCGTGGTGACCAGGATCTCGCCGGGCTGGAGCCGATGGCCGTCCTCGGGCCGGGCGATCACCCTGGCGACCCCCTCGACCACGCCGGGCGCGCCGGGGAAGCCGGTCACGGTGTCCACGGCCGGGGGGACGGCGCCCCGGGCATCGTAGACGTCGGCGCGTCTGCCGGGGTCGGCCGCCCAGCGGACCGGGTCGAACCTGCCCACGATGAGCGTCGGATAGGGCGGGAGCGCCGCGTACATCCCGTACGTCGCCCGCCGGACGGGCACCCGCTCCAGCGGGGTGGCGTCGCCGCGGAGCACGGCGAGCAGCTCGTCCAGGTAGAGGTGGAACAAGTCGTCGCCGCTGCCGGTCAGCTCGCCGGCCCGCAGGACGAAGGCCCGCAGCACCCAGAACGCGCGGACGACCTCCGACCGGGTGGCCTCGCGATCACGCACCACCTCGGCCCAGCGCGCGACCCCGGCCCGCATCCCGGCCGCGCGGCGGGGGTGGCGCCGGGCGAGCCGCGCCCACGCCTCCTCCCTCGTTTCGCGCTGCCGGGCCAGCAGGCCGTCCGCGCCGGCCCGAATGTCCCGCAGCCCCGCGAGCTGGGCGTCGATCCAGGCGGAGTCCTCCCCGGGGCGCGGGACGGACACCTCGAACTCGTGCGGGCCGCGGTGGCCGTAGAGCCGGGCGAAGGTCTCCCTGGTGATCTCACCCGAGGCCAGCCGGCTCAGCCCCGTGATCAGGCCGAGGCTGGCCAGCTCGCCCTCGCCGGCCGCGCCCGTCAAGATGGCCTCCGCGTCGGCCTCGCCCACCGTCTTGCGCAGCCTGTCGCGGGTGAGGACGAGCGTGCTGCCGTCCTGCCGGCCCGCGGCCTCGAGCATGCGGCAGGCCGTGACGAAATGCGGCTCGACGGACCGCGACCACAGGTCGGCCAGTTCGGGCGCCGACGAGGTGGACCGGATCGCGGCGCGCAGCTCCTCGCATCGCTCCCGGGAGGTGGACAGGAAGGCCCGCATGCCCTTGAGGTTCGCCCTGACCCTGCGCCGGATGCGTACGGCCATCGGCAGCACCGTCGTGATGATCCGCCACCGGGACATCCCGAGCGGCGGCACGTCCAGGCCCGGCGGCAGCCTGCCGAAGACCTGCTCGATCGCGCCGAGCTTGCTCCCCATGCCCAACGCCCGGGCGACGGAGACGGCGATGCTCAGGTTCATGTAGAAACGGCCGCCGATGTTGCCGATCAGGTCGAATCCGGGCAGCGCGGAGGCCGACATGGCCTCGTTGATGAACAGGCGGACGAACGACCAGGTGATGGGCGTCATGACGTCGGGGATGGCCTCACCGAGGTTGCCGGACGTCCACAGGTAGTCGCCCTTGAGACTGTCGTTCCACTCCTCCACCTGAGGCGCGGAAGCAGTGATCGGGCGGGCCTGGACGACGGCGAACGCGCCGGCGTGCCGGACCCACTCCACGTCCATCGGCGTGCCGTAGAGCGACTGGACGCGCGCGCCCAGCTCGGCGAGCGCGAGGGCCTGCGGTTCGGTGAGCACGGGGATCCGGCGCATGTCCTCGGGCACCGGCTCGTCGCGGGTGCCGCCGGGGACGCGGACGGTCATGACCGTCTTGTCCCCGGTCCGCTCCTCGACGACCGCGCCGCCCGAGACGACGACGACGTCGGGGGTCACCTGGCCGCCGACCACGGCCTCGCCCAGGCCCCACGACGCGTTGAGCACGGTCGCGCCGCGGGCGCCGGTGACGGGGTCGGCCGTGAACATGACGCCCGCCGCGTCGGCGTTCACCAGTTCCTGGACCACGACGGCCAGGGCGACGTCGTCGTGCGGCACGCCGTTCGCGTTCCGGTAGGCGATCGCGCGGGCGTTCCACAGGGAGGCCCAGCAGCGCTTGACCGCGTCGAGCAGCCCGTCGGCGGTGACATTGAGGAAGGTGTCCTGCTGCCCGGCGAACGACATCCCGGGGAGGTCCTCCGCGGTGGCGGACGACCGCACGGCCACCGGGACGTCGTGGCCCAGCGCCGCGTGGGCGGCGCGGATCTCCGCGGCGATCGGCTCGGGAACGCGGCGCCCGGAGAACAGGGCCGCGATCCGCTCGGCGTCACCGGACGCGGCGGCGGCCAGTGTCTCCTCGCGGAAGTCCGCAACGAAGGCCCGATAGGCCTCGGTGGTTATGTGGAAGCCGCCGGGGACGGGCAGCCCCGCCCTGGCGAGCGTGGCCAAAGACGCGCCCTTGCCGCCCACGGTGGCGAGGTCGGCGGCGGGATCGTCCAGCGGGATGACAGCCTTCATGTCACGCGCTCCTCGAAGGGCTCAGGGAGTCCGCCAGCTTCCGCCGGGCGACGTCCGCGATCGTGTCGAGATAGTCGAGGGTTGCCTGTCCGACGGCACGCGCCGCGTCGTCGGGCAACGGGCGTCCGGTGCCGGTGGCGCGCTCGATCATGTCGGCGAGCAGCTCGGCGAGTCGCTCCTCCGGCGGGGGCCCTCCGGGAAGGAGCCACGGCACGGTGAGGACCCCGTACATGATCGAGCCGATCACCAGGACGTGGTCACCCGACAGATCTCTGGCCGCGCCCGCCGCGGTCAGCGCGGCGTAGTAGGCGTCGAACGCCTCGCCCATGTTCATCGCGCCGGGGCCCTGCCGCTTCTGCCTGACGAGCTTGCCGAGCACCTCGGAGTCGCCGACCAGCGCCGCTTTGAGCAGCGGCCGGCGCAGCAGGCCGGCGGCGATCCCGGTGAACAGCTCGCGCGGGGTGGTGGGGCGGCTCCGCCGCACCTCCTCGAGCATGTGCACCCGCTCGCGGCGCAGCAGTGCGGCGAAGAGGGCGTCGCGCGTCCTCCAGTGCAGGTAGATCGTGCCCTTGGCGACCCCGGCCTGCCTGGCGACATCGTCGATCGTCGTCTTGTCGTAACCCCAGCGGCCGATCAGCTCGGCGGCGGCGTCGAGGATGCGGTGCGCCCGCTCCATCTGGCGCGCCGGATCCTGTGGCGGCCGTCCCACTCTGGTCATCCGTCCTGCCCCAATTTTTTGACTAGATGACACTATTTGGTCATTTAATTCTCCACAAGAGTCCCGGGGCGGCGCGTACGCCTGGGGGGCCTTTGCGAGGATGAATGAAGGCCGTACGACGGGGGCAGGTGAGCGGTCATGCGCGATCCGCGGGCCGGGGGGACCGGCGGGCAGCGGAGAGGACACGTGGGAGGAGACGCGGACGTGGTGGCGGACAGATCCGGAGCGTACGACGCGAGGGGCGCCTCGCCCGAGCCGCTGACGCCCGAGCCGGACGACGGGGGCCTGGAGGAGATGATCGGCGATGCGGCCGACATCGAGACGCCGGCCGCCGAGACGCCGCCGGCGACCGGGGAGGAGTCGGCGATGCCCGAGCCCGAGCCCGACGTCGGCCCCACCTCGTGATCAGCCGGCGGGGGGTTTGATCCAGTCGAGGGCGCGCTCGACCGCCCGCCGCCAGTTGTCGTACTCGTCGTCGCGCCGCCCGGGGTCCATCGCCGGCGTCCACTGGGCGGCGCGGTGCCAGTTGCGCCGCAGGCCCTCCAGGTCGGGCCAGTAGCCGACGGCGAGCCCGGCGGCGTACGCGGCGCCGAGGGAGACGGTCTCCGCGACCATGGGCCGGACCACCGGCACGTCCAGCACGTCGGCGACGAACTGCATGAGCAGGTTGTCCGACGTCATGCCGCCGTCGACCTTGAGGGTGGTGAGCGCGATGCCCGCGTCGGCGTTCATCGCGTCCACCACCTCGCGGGTCTGCCAGCCCGTGGCCTCCAGCACGGCGCGGGCGAGGTGACCCTTGGTGATGTACGAGGTGAGCCCGACGATGACGCCGCGGGCCTCGCTGCGCCAGTGGGGCGCGAACAGCCCGGAGAACGCCGGGACGATGTAGCAGCCGCCGTTGTCGTCGACCGTGCGGGCCAGGGTCTCGATCTCCGGGGCGGTGCCGATGAGCCCGAGCCCGTCCCTGAACCACTGCACGAGGGCGCCGGTGACCGCGATGGAGCCCTCCAGGGCGTACACCGCGGGCTGGTCTCCGATCTGGTAGCCGACCGTCGTGAGCAGCCCGTGGGTGGAGGCGACCGGCTCGGTGCCGGTGTTGAGCAGCAGGAACGCGCCCGTGCCGTAGGTGCACTTGGCCTCGCCGCGGTGGAAGCAGGTCTGCCCGAACAGCGCGGCCTGCTGGTCGCCGAGCGCGGCCGAGATCCGCACGCCGGGCAGCACCCGCCGGGCCACGCCGTAGATCTCGCTGGACGGGCGGATCCGCGGCAGCATCGCCCGGGGGATGCCGAAGAAGTCGAGCAGGACCGGGTCCCAGTCGAGGTCGCGCAGGTTCATCAGCAGCGTCCGGCTGGCGTTGGTGACGTCGGTGACGTGGACGCCGCCGTCCGGGCCGCCGGTGAGGTTCCAGATGAGCCAGCTCTCCATCGTGCCGAACAGGATCTCGCCGCGTTCCGCGCGCTCGCGCAGCCCGTCGGTGTGGTCCAGCAGCCAGCGGACCGTGGGGGCGGAGAAGTACGTGGCCAGGGGCAGGCCGCAGCGCTCGCGCACCACGTGCGCGTCGGGGCGGCGGGACAGCTCGTCGACCAGGGCGCCGGTCCGGGTGTCCTGCCAGACGACGGCGGGGGTGACGGGCACGCCGGTGCGCCGGTCCCACAGCACCGTCGTCTCCCGCTGGTTGGCGATGCCGACGGCGGCGACCTCGCCGGGCCCGATGCCCGCGTGGGCGAGCGCCTCGGGGCCGATCCGCTCCAGGTTGCGCCAGATCTCGACGGGGTCGTGCTCCACCCAGCCGGGGCGCGGGAAGCGCTGCTTGTGCTCCCGCTGCGTCACCGAGACCAGCCGGCCGCGCTGGTCGAAGAGGATGCACCGGGTCGAGGTGGTGCCCTGGTCGATGGACATGACATAACGCTGGGTCACGGCGGCCTGCCTTAAGGGGCGGATGCGTGTGGGGTGGGGTGGGGTCACCAGCGGGAGGCGCCGAGGTCGCGGGAGACGGCCCGCGCCGCGTCGCGCACATAGCCCACCAGCTCGGGACGGGGACGCCCGCCGGAGTCGCAGATCCGCTCGGTGGCGCCGGAGATGCCCATCGCGCCCACCACGAGACCTCCGTACCCCCGGATCGGGGCCGCCACCCCCGCCTCGCCCATGCCCGTCTCGTCCGCGTCGGACGCCCAGCCGTGCTCGCGCACGGCCGCGAGCATGCGGGACAGCTCACGCTGCGTACGCACGGTGCGGCGGGTGAACTGCTCCAGCTCCCCGCCCCGCACCGCGTCCTGGAGGACGGCGGCGGCGTTGGCGTCGTAGGCGAGCAGCACCTTGCCGATCGCCGTGGCGTGCATGGGCAGGAGCATGCCGACGTCGAGCGTCTGCAGGCTGTCGTCGGGCCGGAAGACGTGGTGGACCACCAGGACCTTGCCCTGGAGGTGGGTGCCGATCCGCACCGCCTCGCCGCTGCGCGCGGCAAGGGCGTCGGCCCAGTTGATCGCCCGCGAGCGGAGCTCGTTCACGTCGAGGTAGCTGGTGCCCAGGTGCAGCAGCGCGGCGCCGAGCTGGTACTTGCCGGTCGCCTCGTCCTGCTCGACGAAGCCGACGAGCTGGAGGGTGCGCAGGATGCCGTGCGCCGTGCCCCGGGCCAGCCCCAGGGAGTTGGCGATCTCGGTGAGGCCGAGCCGTCCCGATCCCTGGGCGAGGAGCCGCAGGATCGCGGCGGCGCGCTCGATGGACTGGACCGGACCTGGCACGCCCCGGATCCTAGCCGCGTCGGCGAGTGGTCGGCAGTGCCGACACCCCGCCGGACGAGTTCGGCGCGTCTCCCGCCGCCGGACGGGCTCGCGCGCGCCGTGGTTCTTCGCGTCATGCCGGGGGAGCGTAGTACGGCGATCCGAATGTGACCAGTGTTCGACAATGCCGACGATCTTTCGTTGACGCTTCCTTGGGGGCCGTTTAACGTCCGGAAAACCGGCGGCGCTCACAGCGAGCACTTCGGAGACGTGACGGGGACGGTCAAGGAGGAGACACATGGCGGAAGGGCGAAGTGACCGGCGGCTCCTGGGGGAGCTGGCGGCCGAGTTCGCGGGGACGGCGATCCTCATCCTGATCGGCGTCGGCGTCGTGGCGCAGGTCGTGGCGGGCGGCATCGGCGACCACGACAGCATCGCGTGGGCGTGGGGGCTGGGGGTGACCCTCGGCGTCTACACGGCCGCCCGCGTCAGCGGCGCCCACCTCAACCCGGCCGTCACGGTCGCCCTCGCCGTCTTCAAGGACTTCTCCTGGCGCAAGGTCCTGCCGTACGCGCTGGCGCAGACGGCGGGCGCCTTCGTGGCGGCGCTGCTCGTCCGGTGGAACTACGCCGAGGTCCTGGCCAAGGTGGACCCCGGGCACACGATCAAGACGCAGGGAGTCTTCTCCACCCTCCCCGGCAACGGCACGCTGCCGGTCACCCAGTGGGGCGCGCTGCGCGACCAGATCATCGGCACGGCGATCCTGCTGTTCCTGATCTTCGCGATCTCCGACGAGCGCAACTCCGCGCCGCTCGCCAACCTCGCGCCGCTCATCGTCGGCCTGCTCGTGGTCGCGATCGGCATGGCGTGGGGGACCGACGCCGGCTACGCCATCAACCCCGCCCGCGACTTCGGCCCGCGTCTCGCCTCGTTCTTCACGGGGTACGGCTCGGCGTTCCGCGACCAGTACGGTGGGCTCTACTTCTGGGTGCCGATCATCGGTCCGCTGGCCGGCGGCGTCGTCGGCGCCGGGCTCTACCAGCTTCTGGTCGCCCGCTTCCTGCCGCGTACGGACGCGCCCGAGCCCGGCCGCACGCCGGAGCCCGCCGCGCAGGCCGGCTGATCGCCCCGGCCGAGACCAGCAAGGTCCACCCCACCGAAACGAGAGGCGCAACGAGAATGGCAGACTACGTCGGCGCGGTCGACCAGGGGACGACCAGCACCCGGTTCATGATCTTCGACCACGGCGGCAACGAGGTCGCCCGCCACCAGCTGGAACACCAGCAGATCCTGCCGCAGGCGGGCTGGGTCGAGCACAACCCGACCGAGATCTGGGAGCGCACCCGGGCGGTGATCGAGACCGCGATGCGGACCGCGGGCCTGCAGGCCTCCGACCTCGCGGCGCTCGGCATCACCAACCAGCGCGAGACGGCCGTCGTCTGGGACCGGCGCACCGGCCGGCCCTACTACAACGCCATCGTCTGGCAGGACACCCGCACCGACCGCATCGCCTCGGCCCTGGAACGGGAGGGCAAGGGCGAGGTGATCCGGCGCAAGGCCGGCCTGCCGCCCGCCACCTACTTCTCCGGCGGCAAGATCCAGTGGATCCTGGAGAACGTCCCCGGCGTCCGCGAGGCCGCCGAGCGCGGTGACGCGATCTTCGGCAACACCGACACCTGGCTGCTGTGGCACCTGACCGGCGGCGTCGACGGCGGCGTCCACGTCACCGACCCCACCAACGCCAGCCGCACGATGCTGATGAACCTGGAGACGCTCGACTGGGACGACGAGCTGCTGTCGTTCTTCGGCGTCCCCCGGCAGATGCTCCCCGAGATCCGGCCCTCCTCCAACCCCGACCTGTACGGCGTGACCCGCGCGGGCGGCCCGCTCGGCGGGGAGGTCCCCCTCGCGGGCGACCTCGGCGACCAGCAGGCCGCGACCGTCGGCCAGGTGTGCTTCGAGCCCGGCACGGCCAAGAACACCTACGGCACCGGCAACTTCCTGCTGCTCAACACCGGCACCGAGCTCGTGCGCTCCCGGCACGGCCTGCTCACCACGGTCTGCTACCAGTTCGGCTCGGCCAAGCCCGTGTACGCCCTGGAGGGGTCGATCGCGGTCACCGGCTCGGCCGTGCAGTGGCTGCGCGACCAGCTCGGCATCATCTCCGGGGCGTCGCAGAGCGAGGCGCTCGCCCGGCAGGTCGAGGACAACGGCGGCGTCTACTTCGTGCCCGCCTTCTCCGGACTGTTCGCGCCCTACTGGCGCTCCGACGCCCGGGGGGCCATCGTCGGCCTGTCCCGCTACAACACCAACGCCCACCTGGCCCGCGCCACGCTCGAGTCGATCTGCTACCAGACCAAGGACGTGGTCGGCGCGATGGAGCAGGACTCCGGCGTCGTCCTCGACGTGCTGCGGGTGGACGGCGGCGTGACGGCCAACGAGCTGTGCATGCAGATGCAGGCCGACATCCTCGGCGTCCCGGTGTCGCGTCCGGTGGTCGCCGAGACCACCGCGCTCGGCGCCGCGTACGCCGCCGGGCTCGCCGTCGGCTTCTGGAAGTCCACCGACGACCTCAAGCGGAACTGGCACGAGGACCGCCGCTGGGAGCCCACCTGGAGCGACGAGCGGCGCGAGCGCGGCTACGCCGGATGGCGCAAGGCCGTCCAGCGGACGCTCGACTGGGTCGACGTCGACTGACCCGCCTGAACAACGAGGGAGTTAACACCGATATGTCTGTACCCATGGGTCCCCGCGCCCGGGAGGCGGCGCTGCGGAGGCTGAGCGAGGACGAGTTCGACGTCCTGGTCGTCGGCGGCGGGGTGGTCGGCGCCGGCGTCGCGCTCGACGCGGTCTCGCGCGGCCTGTCCGTCGCGCTGGTGGAGGCCCGTGACCTCGCGGCCGGCACCTCGAGCCGGTCGAGCAAGCTGATCCACGGCGGGCTGCGCTACCTGGAGCAGCTCGACTTCCGGCTGGTCCGGGAGGCGCTCAGGGAGCGGGGCCTGCTGGTGACCCGGCTGGCCCCGCACCTGGTCCGCCCGGTGCCGTTCCTGTTCCCGCTGCGTCACCGCGTGTGGGAGCGCGGCTACGTCGGCGCGGGCGTGCTGCTGTACGACACCCTCGGCGGCGCCCGCGCGCTGCCGCGCCACCGCCAGCTCAGCCACAGCCGGGCCCTGCGCGCGGCCCCCGGCCTGCGCAGCGACGCGCTCGTCGGGGCCATCCAGTACTACGACGCCCAGGTCGACGACGCCCGCTTCACGATGACGCTGGCCCGCACGGCCATGCAGTACGGCGCCTGCGTCACCACCCGCACCGAGGTCACCGGGTTCCTGCGCGACGGGGGGCGTGTCACGGGCGCGGTGGTGCGCGACCTGGAGGGCGGCGCGGAGCTGCGGGTCAGGGCCCGCCAGGTGATCAACGCCACCGGCGTGTGGACCGACGAGATCCAGCGGCTCGCGGGGGCGTCGCCGGGCTCGCGGGGATCGGTGACCGTCCAGGCGTCCAAGGGCGTGCACCTCGTCGTACCCAGGGAGAAGATCCGGCTCGACACCGGGCTGATCCTGCGGACCGAGAAAAGCGTGCTGTTCGTCATCCCCTGGGGTCCGCACTGGATCGTCGGCACCACCGACACCCCATGGGACCTGGACAAGGTCGAGCCGGCCCCCACCCGGGCCGACATCGACTACATCCTGGAGCACGTCAACGCCGTGCTGCGGACGCCGCTCACCCTCGACGACATCGAGGGCGTCTACGCGGGCCTGCGCCCGCTGCTGGGCGGCCCCGGGAAAGAGGGCGCGGGGTCGGAGACCGTCAAGCTCTCCCGGGAGCACGCGGTCATCCGGCCCGAGCCCGGCCTGGTCATCGTCGCGGGCGGCAAGTACACCACGTATCGCGTGATGGCCAAGGACGCCGTCGACGTCGCCGTGGCCGGGCTCGGCCAGAACGTGCCCGGGTCGGTCACCGACCGCGTCCCCGTCCTCGGGGCGGCCGGCTTCGAGGCGCTGCGCAACAACCGCCGCCGCCTCGCCGGGCGCGCCGGGCTGCCCGTCGCGCGCGTCGAGCACCTGCTCGGCCGGTACGGCTCCTGCGTCGAGGAGGTGCTCGCGCTGATCGAGGCCGAGCCCGGCCTGGGCGAGCCGATCCCGGGCGCGGAGGGCTACCTCAAGGCCGAGGCGGTGTACGCGGTCACGCACGAGGGCGCGCTGCACCTGGAGGACGTCCTGGTCCGCCGCACCCGGGTCTTCATCGAGGAACGGGACCACGGGCTCGCGGCGGCCCCCGAGGTCGCCGCGCTGGTCGCACCCGCTCTCGGCTGGGACGACGACCGGACGCGCGCGGAGATCGACGCCTACCGTTCGGGTGTGGAGGCCGACCTGGCCGCGCAGCGGGAGTGGGACGACGCCGCGGCCAACGCCGTACGCCTCGCGGCGGCGGCCCCGGCGCGGCAGGTGGCCTGAACAACGGTTCCCGCCACGCCGGCGGACCTGCCGGCGTGGTCCGGACGGTGCCCGGCCGGGCACCGTCCGGACCCATGCGAGAACCGGGATCTAGGATCGGGCCCATGACCTTGACCGCGCGCGACGTCGACCGGTTCGAAGCCTCCAGGCCGCGGCTGGAGGCCATCGCCTACCGCCTGCTCGGCTCCGCCGGCGAGGCGGAGGACGCCGTGCAGGAGACGTTCCTGCGCTGGCAGGCGGCCGACGCCGGCCGCGTCGAGGTCCCCGAGGCGTGGCTGACGAAGGTCCTCACCAACCTGTGCCTCAACCAGCTCGCCTCCGCCCGGGCACGGCGCGAGACCTATGTGGGGCCAGTGGCTTCCCGAGCCGCTGCTCGCCGGGGACCCGATGCTCGGCCCGGCCGACACCGCCGAGCAGCGCGAGTCGGTCTCGTACGCGGTGCTCACCCTCATGGAGCGCCTGTCGCCGAACGAGCGCGCGGTGTACGTGCTGCGGGAGGCCTTCGGCTACCCCCACCGGGAGATCGCCGAGATCCTCGACATCACCGAGGCCGCCTGCCAGCAGCTCTTCCACCGCGCCAAGAAACACGTCGCGGACGGCAGGGCCCGCACCGAGATCGACCGGGCGGCCGCCCGGCGGATCGTCGAGGAGTTCCTGACGGCCGCCAGGAACGGCCGGATCGAGTCGCTCGTGCGCCTGCTCACGCAGGACGCCGTCGCGATCGGCGACGGCGGCGGGAAGGTCCCGGCCCGGGCCAAGGCGTTCGAGGGCGCCGTCGCGGTCGCGAGGTTCGTGTGGGGTCTGCTCAAACCCGCGGAGGCCAAGCGCGCCCTGGTCGGAGGAAAGCCCGAGGTGTACGCCTGGACCGCCAACGGCGAGCCCGCCCTCGTGGCCGTCGTCGACGGCCGGGTCGTCGGCGTCGTGTGCGTGGAGGTCACCGCCGAGGGCGTCGCCGCGCTCCGCAGCCAGATCAACCCGGACAAGCTCGAACGGGCCACCGCGCGCTGGGCGGCCTCCGATCATGGGGAGCCCCTGTTCGAAGCCTTCTGAGCGCTGTGTGAGGTGCTTCACATCGCGTTCCTGTCAGGAACTCGCGCGCCGTCCGGTTCAAGGGGCGAACACGCGAGACAGGAGCACGGGCATGCAGCACCGCATCATCGTCCTCGGAGCCGGATACACGGGAGCCGTCGCCGCCGGACGCCTCGCCAGGCGGCTCCGCCGTGAGGACGTCGCCATCACGCTCGTCAACGCCGAGCCCGACTTCGTCGAACGCGTCCGCATGCACCAGCTGGCGACCGGCCAGGAGCTCAAGCGCCGGCCGTTGAGCGCCATGTTCGCGGGCACCGGCGTCGAAGTGACGATCGCGAAGGTCACCGGCGTCGACGCCGGCCGCAGGACCGTCGCCGTCGACGGCGCGGACGGCACGGCGGAGCTCCCCTACGACACGCTCGTCTACGCCCTCGGCAGCGGCTGGAACGACCAGGGCGTCCCCGGGGCGGCCGAGCACGCCTACGAGATCGCCGGCCGCGCCGGAGCTCTCCGGCTGCGCGAGCGCCTGTCCCGCATGACCGCCGGGCAGGCCGTGGTCGTCGTCGGCGGCGGCCTCACCGGCATCGAGGCCGCCGCCGAGATCGCCGAGGCCCGCCCGGACCTCGACGTCGCCATCGCCGCCCGCGACGGCCTCGGCGACTGGCTCTCGCCCAACGGCCGCGGGCACCTGCGGAGAGTTTTCGGCAGGCTCGGCGTCACCGTGCACGAGCACACCGTCGTCACCGGCGTCGAAGCCGACCGCGTCGTCACCGCGGACGGCACGGAGATCCCGGCCGCCGTCACCGTGTGGACCACCGGCTTCGCCGTCCACCCGATCGCGCGGGCGACCGCCCTGGAGGTCACCGGCACCGGCCAGATCGTGGTCGACGGGACCATGCGCTCGGTCTCCCACCCCGACGTGTACGCGATCGGCGACGCTGCCATGGTGATGGGCCCGGGGAACAAGCCGCTGCGGATGTCCTGCGCCTCGGGAACGCCGACCGCATGGCAGGCCGCCGACGCCATCGCGGCGCGCCTGACCGGCGGCCCGCTCCCGAACGCGCCGATCCGCTACTTCAACCAGTGCGTATCACTGGGCCGCAAGGAAGGCCTGATCCAGTACGTCACCGCCGACGACCGCGCCGTGCGGGCCGTGCTGACCGGACGGCTCGCCGCCGTCTACAAGGAGCTGGTCTGCAAGGGCGCCGCATGGGGTGTGGCCAACCCGACGCTCGGGCTGCCGGCCCGGCGCCGTCCCGTCACGCGGCAGCGTGGCGCGGCGGGCCCGGCCGTCAAGGAACCGGCGTAGAGCGGGGGTCGCCCGGGGCCCGGCGCGGTGATCGCCCGGGCCCCGCTCGGTGGGGTCCCGCCCGACACGGGCCGGTGGACACCCAGGGGCGAGCGCCTACGTCGTCACCTGAGCAGCGATGATCTTGGCGCACGTCGGGGACGGGGTGTGCGTGGTGTCCACTTCCAGGTCGTAGACCACACCCTCGTGCACCATCGTCGCCTGCGTCGCGGCCATTCCCGGGATCCGGTCCCCGCGGGCCCTCTCACGCTCGGCGGCGATCGCGGTGTCACACCTGACCCCGACCCACAGGACGTCCAGTCCGGCGAGAACGCGCTGCCAGCGTCGCTGGGTCGCGGCCGCGCCGAGGAACACGTCGTCGATGATCACCGGGGCTCCGGCACGGACCATCGCCGCGATCCCCTCCATCCACGCCGCCTGCAGCGCCATGAACTCCGGCCCGACGTCCACGGCGCCGTCGGGGGCGAACTCGATTCCCGCGTCCGTGTCCTGCATGGACCGGGGCATCGCCTCGATGAGCGAGTCGACCCCGAACGCGAGCCACGGTCGCGGCAGGACAGCCTGCAGGTGCCGCACGATCTCGGACTTGCCCGCGCTCGATCCGCCGTTGAGCACGATCGCTTGAGTCGTCACGGCGTCCACGGTAGAGGCCCGGCCACCGATCCCCGAAGCCGTTTTCCGGCCGACGCCACGCTAGGACGCCACGTCTGCCGGCGGATCGCCCGCCGCCGTCCGGGTGAGCACCTCCAGAAGTCGCGCGGGGGTGTCCACCACGGCGACGACGCCGGGGGCGGCGAACTCGGCCGCGTCGCCGAACCCCCACGTCACCGCGACGCACCGCACGCCGCACTCGGCCGCGCCGGCGACGTCCTCGCCGCGGTCGCCGATCATGACCGCCTCCTCGGGCGTGGCGCCGAGGACGCCGAGCGCGTGGCGGACGACGTCCGCCTTGTGCCGCCGGGACCCGTCCAGCGTCGCCCCGGCCACGTACGAGAAGAAGCCGTCGAGCCCGAAGTGCACCAGGATCTTCTCGGCGTAGACGGCCGGCTTCGACGTCGCCACCGCCAGGGTCCGGCCGTCGGCGACGAGAGCCTCCAGCACGGCGGGGATCCCCGCGATGACCTCGTTCTCGTACATGCCGCCCGCGGTGTAGTGCTCGCGGTACGCGTGAACGGCGTCGGCGATCCGGTCCGGTGGCACGCCGAGCCGGAGGAAGCCGTCCTGCAGGGGTGGGCCGATCATGGCGCGGAGCCGCGCGTGATCCACCTCCGCGACCCCGGTCGCGGCCAGGGCGTGCCGCATCGAGGCGACGATGCCGGCCTCGGGATCGGTCAGCGTGCCGTCGAGGTCGAAGAGGCAGTACCGGGTCACGTGCGGGGCGTCCCTTCGGGGTCGGATGAACGAGCTCAGGCGAGCACGGCGTCGAGCAGCAGGGATCCGGCGCCGAGCAGGGCGGCGTCGGGGCCCGACCGGGTGGTGGAGATCTCCAGGTCGCGGGTGGCCAGCGGCAGGCACCGCTCGTACACCGCCGCGCGGATCGAGGCGATCAGCGGCTCGGCCGGCGACAGGCTGCCCCCGACCACGATGGCGTCGGGGTTGATGAAGTTGACCAGCACGGTGAGCACCTCGCCGATGAGCCGCCCGGCGTTGCGCACGAGGGCGGTGGCCTCGGGCACCCCGTTGTCGACCAGCGCGACGACGTCGGCCGGCCGGCGCACCTCGATGCCCTGCTCGCCCAGCACGCTCATGAGGGCGGCGCCGCTGGCGTAGGCCTCCAGGCAGTCGTCATGGCCGCAGGAGCAGGTGACCGACGAGTCGCTCCTGACCCGCACGTGGCTGATGTCCCCGGCCGCGCCCCGCCCCCGGTGCAGCGCGCCGTTCACGATCACGCCGCAGCCGATGCCGCTGCCGGCCTTGAGCACCATCAGCGTCTCGCACCTGGGCCACGCCCTGGCCTCCCCGGCCGCCATCAGGTTGGCGTCGTTCTCCACCAGCACCGGCAGGTCGAAGTGCGCGGCGAGGCGGTCCGCGACGGGGAAGTTGTTCCAGCCGGGCATGCGCGAGGGCGCGACGACCCGGCCGGTCGCCGGGTCGACGGGCCCGGGGACGCCGGTGCCGACGCCGCGCAGCGGGACCCCGGGCGGGCCGTGCGCGGCCAGCAAATCCTCGAACGCGGCGGCCATCCAGTCGATGGTCGCCTCGGGTCCCTCCTGGATGTCGCAGGGGCGCTCCTCGACCACCAGCGGGGTGCCGCTGAGGTCGAGGAGGCCGAGCCGCGCGTGGTGCGCGCCGAGGTCGGCGACCGCGAGCAGTCCCGCGCTGGGGCTGAGCCGCAGCCGCCGGGGTCGCCGGCCGCCGCGCGAGGTGCCCGCGCCCTCCTCCACCAGCAGCCCGCTGCCGATCAGTTCTTCGACGCGCAGCGAGACGCTGGAGGCCGCCAGGCCGGACAGGCGGGCGAGCTCGGCCCGCGATTCGGCGTGGCCCGCGGCGACGAGGCGCAGGAGGTCGCCCTGCGCCCCCCGCACCGGCAACCTCTCTTTGCCTGGCATGGAGGAAGGAATACCACGTCTTGACTTTCTGCGCCATCGCGTTGACTTCGCCCAGAATCATCCATTACGGTCCGGCTTATCTTCGATTTCGAAGGAAGTTGGCGATGATTCGGGTACGAGGCCTCAACAAGTGGTTCGGTGAGCACCACGTGCTGCACGACGTCGATCTCGACGTGGCGCGCGGCGAGGTCGTGGTGGTGATCGGCCCCTCCGGGTCCGGCAAGTCGACGCTGTGCCGGTGCCTCAACCGGCTGGAGGCGGCGGACTCGGGCGAGATCCTCGTCGACGGCGTCCCCGTGCCCGAGGAGGGCCGCGCGCTGGCCCGGCTGCGGGCCGACGTGGGGATGGTCTTCCAGAACTTCAACCTCTTCCAGCACAAGACCGTGCTGGAGAACGTGATGCTCGCGCCGATGAAGGTGCGCGGCGTGAGCCGCGCCGAGGCCGAGCGGACCGCCCACGAGCTGCTGGCCCGGGTCGGCATCGCGGAGCAGGCCGGCAAGCAGCCCGCGCGGCTGTCGGGCGGCCAGCAGCAGCGTGCCGCCATCGCCCGCGCGCTCGCCATGCGGCCCAAGGCCATGCTCTTCGACGAGCCCACCTCGGCGCTCGACCCGGAGATGGTCGGCGAGGTCCTCGACGTGATGACGGGCCTGGCCGCCGACGGCATGACCATGGTCGTCGTCACCCACGAGATGGGGTTCGCGCGCCGCGCGGCCGACCGCGTGGTGTTCATGGACGGCGGCCGGATCGTCGAGACGGGAGAGCCGAACGCCTTCTTCGACTCGCCCCGCACCGATCGGGCCAGGGACTTCCTGGCCAAGGTACTCACGCACTGATCGCAAAGGATGGTGGACCCCGATGGTGTCCATTAAGCGGGTGGCCGCTGTCGCCGCCGTGGCGATGGCCGGCCTGACGGCCTGTGCCGGGACGGACTCGGCGAGCTCCGCCGTGCCGGGCGCGGCCCCGAGCGAGGGCGGCGGGAGCGGCGTGCTCGCCGACGCGCCGGTCGCCGCCGCCGCGGACATCCTGCCCGGCTCGACGATGGAGAAGATCAAGCAGCGCGGCGAGCTGATCGTCGGCGGCTCGCTCGACGCGCCGCTGCTGTCCCAGCAGAATCCCGCGACCGGCGAGGTGGAGGGCTTCGACGCCGACCTCGGCAAGGCGCTGGCCAAGTACATCATCGGGCAGCCGAAGGTGAAGATCGTCAACTCGGCGTCCGAGACCCGCGAGGCGCTGCTGAGCAACGGCACCGTGGACGTGGTCTTCCAGACCTACACGATCACCCCGGAGCGGGCCGAGCAGGTCTCCTTCGCCGGGCCGTACTACTCCTCCGGCCTGTCCATCGCGGTCAAGAAGGGCACGACGGGGATCTCCTCGCCGCAGGATCTGAACGGCAAGACCGTCATCGCCGGGGCCAACACCCCCGCGATCCCCGCGATCAAGAAGCTCGCGCCGCAGGCGAAGATCATCACGTTCGGCGGCGACCCCGAGTGCGTCCAGGCGCTCAAGCAGGACCGCGGGGTCGCCTACGTCCAGGACGAGACGCTGCTCGTCGCCGACGCCAAGAAGGACCCCGAGCTGCAGGTCGTGGGCAAGCCGTTCACCCAGGACCCGTACGGCATCGGACTCAAGCACGGCGACGACCAGTTCAAGTCGTTCGTCAACGACTGGCTGAAGAAGATCCAGGCCAACGGGGTCTGGCAGGGCATCTGGAAGAACTCCCTCGGCACGGTCGTGCAGGGCGAGGCCCCCACGCCGCCCGAGATCGGGTCGGTGCCGGGTTCCTGATGTCGGCGCTGCTTGATCACCTGCCCGAGTTCTGGCAGGGGCTGGTCGTGACCCTCCAGATGACCGCGGCGTCGTTCGCCGGCGCCGCGGTCGTGGGGCTCGTGATCGTGGCGATGCGGGTCGGGCCGGTCCCGGTGCTGCGCACGGTCGCGACCGTCTACGTCGAGACCCTGCAGAACCTCCCGCTGCTCGTGCTGCTCGTGCTCGCGGTCTTCGGCCTGCCCGAGATCGGGCTCAAGGCCGGCCTGACCACCACCGCCGTCGTGGTGATCGCGCTGTACGAGGGCGCCTACATCGCCGAGGCACTCCGCTCGGGCGTCAACGCGATCTCCTCGGGCCAGGGCGAGGCCGCCCGGGCGCTGGGACTGACGTTCGGCCAGTCGCTGCGGCACGTCGTGCTGCCGCAGGCGCTGCGCACGGTCGTGCAGCCGATCGGCAACATCTTCATCGCGCTCACGATGAACACCTCGCTCGCGGCGGCCGTGGGCGTGGTCGAGCTGACCGCCGCCGCCAACCGGGTGAACCTGCTGGAGGCGCAGCCCATCCCGATCTTCGTCGGGGCGGGCCTCGCGTACGCCGCGGTCGCCGCCTGCGCCGGGTTCGTGACCGGGCGGCTCGAACGGCGGCTGGCGGTGGCGCGGTGAGCAACCTGCTGTTCGACGAGCCCGGCCCGCGCGCCCGCCGCCGCATCCGCCTCGCCACCGTCGCGGGCGTGCTGGTGCTGCTCGCCCTGGTGGCCCTGGCCGTGCGCCAGTTCGCCGCGAACGGGCAGCTCGCCGCCGAGCGCTGGCAGCCGTACGCGACCTGGCCCATGTGGCGCTACCTGCTCGGCGGGCTGTGGTCCACCGCGCTGGCCGCCGTCGTGTCCGCCGCGATCGCGATGGCGGGCGGAATCGCCCTCGCGCTCGGACGGCTGTCGCGGCGCCGCGCCGTCCGCCTGCCCGCCGCCGCGTACGTCGAGGCCGTGCGGACGATTCCGGCGCTGCTGCTGGTCTACCTCGTGCTGTTCGCGCTGCCGAGGTACGGCCTGGACCTCCCGCTGTTCTGGAAGCTGGTGGCGCCGCTGGCCGTGTCGAACGCCGCGGCGTTCGCCGAGATCTTCCGGGCCGGGATCATGTCCGTGGAGCGGGGGCAGGGGGAGGCCGCCCTCGCACTCGGGCTCACCCACGGGCAGTCGATGCGGCTGGTCGTGCTGCCGCAGGCGGCCCGCCGGGTGCTGCCGTCGATCGTCAGCCAGTCGGTGGGCCTGCTGAAGGACACCTCTCTGGGCTTCGTGGTCAGCTACGCCGAGCTGCTCTACAGCGGCAAGGTCCTGGCCAACTACAACGGCCTGCTCATCCAGACGTACATCGTCGTCGCGCTGGTCTACCTCGTGGTCAACGCGTCGCTGTCCGCGCTCGCCCGTTCCCTCGACCGCTCCGTCGCGGGCAGGGGCGGCCCGCGCAGAAGGAAGATCATCCGTGTCCCTCGCTGAATACGCCCCGCTCGCGGAGGTCGTGCGCTCCGGTTTCGTGGAGAGCGTCCACTTCGGCAGCGCGGTCGCGCTCTCGGCCGGCGGCGAGGTCGCCGTCGCACGCGGCCCGGTGCACGCGCCGGTGCTGCCCCGCTCGTCGGCCAAGCCGTTCCAGGCCCTCGCCTGCCTGCTCGCCGGGGCCCACCTGCAGGGCCCGGCGCTCGCGATCGCCGCGGGCAGCCACACGGGCGAGGACTTCCACGTGCGGCTCGTGGCCGAGATCCTCGGCGACGCCGGGCTCGGCTTCGGCGACCTGCGCTGCCCGCCCGACTGGCCGGAGGACGAGGCCGCCCGGCAGTCCCTGGTCAGGGCGGGCCTCGGCCCGTCGCGTGAGCGGATGAACTGTTCGGGCAAGCACGCCGCGATGCTCGCCGCCGCCGTCGCCGCGGGCGCGCCCACCGCCGGCTACCTCGACCCCGGCCACTTCGTGCAGGAACGGGTCAGGTCGGTGGTGGAGGATCTGTCGGGGGAGAAGGCCGCCCACGTCGCCGTCGACGGATGCGGCGCGCCGCTGTTCGGGATCTCGCTGACCGGCCTGGCCCGCGCCGTACGCGCCATGGCCGTGTCCGCGCCGGGGACGCCGCCGCGCGCGGTCGCCGACGCCATGCGGGCCCACCCCGAGTACGTCGGCGGGACCGGCCACGTGAACACCCGGCTGATGCGGGCGCTGCCCGGCGCGGTGGTGAAGGGCGGCGCCGAGGGGGTGCTGGTCGTGGCGCTCGCCTCCGGGGAGGCGGCGGCCGTCAAGGCGATCGACGGCGGCCCCCGCGCGACGACCGCCGTCGCGCTCGCCGCGCTGCGGGCCGCGGGCGCGGACGTGTCGGCGGCGGCCGAGTTCACGACCGTTCCGGTGCTGGGCGGGGGAGTCCCGGTCGGCGAGATCAGCGCTGTTTTCTGAGGGGCGACGTCCTGATGGGGGAGAGTATGAGCCTGACGTACGAGATCTGCATCGACAGCACGGCCGGGGCGCTGGCCGCCGAGCGCGCGGGCGCGCACCGCGTGGAGTTGTGCGCAGCGCTGTTCGAGGGCGGTCTGACGCCCACCCTCGGCACGGTCGAGGCCACGCTGGCGGCGGTCTCGTCGATCCGGGTCCACGTGATCATCCGGCCCCGCGGCGGCGACTTCGTCTACGACGAGCACGAGGTGGCGGCCATGGTCCGAGACGTGGCGGCGGTGCGCGACGCCGGGGCGCAGGGGGTCGTGATCGGGGCCCTCACCCCGGCGGGGGAGGTGGACACCGAGGTGTCCAAGCGCCTGATCGAGGCGGCCGGAGGTCTGTCGGTCACCTTCCACCGGGCCTTCGACATGACGGCCGACCCGTTCGCCGCGCTGGAGACGCTGGCGGGGCTGGGGATCGACCGGGTGCTCACCTCCGGCCAGGACAGCTCCGCCCTGGAGGGCGCGCCGCTGATCGCCGAACTGGTGGAGCGGGCCGGCGACCGGCTCGTCGTCATGCCCGGCGGCGGCATCACCCCGCGCAACGTGAGCCGGGTGGTGGAGGCGACCGGGGCACGGGAGATCCACTTCGCCGCCCTCGTGGACGAGCCCAGCCCTGCCGTCCACCGCAACCCGTACCCCTTCATGGGCGGCGAGCTGCGCCAGCCCGAGTACGTCCGCAGGGTCACCTCCCCGGCCCTGGTCGCGGAGGTGATCACCGCCGCCCGCGGCTGAAGCCGGGCCGCGGCGCGGTGACCCGCGGGCAGGAGGGGTAGACCCGTGGGCGGGGGGTGAGGCCGATGGCCACACCGGAGCGGAGCCGGCCCCATCCGGGGCCCGAGGAGGGCGTGCGGCACGGCCGGTTGTCCGCCCGCCCGGTGGCCGTCGCACGGGGGGCGTCCCCGCCCGAGCCGGGGGTGCACCGCCTGGACGGGCGCGCCCTGTTCGCCGTGCCGCCCGCCCCGGCGTCCGGGCCGTCCCCGCTCGCCGTCGTGCTGCACGGCGCGGGCGGCACCGCGGAGCAGGCGCTGGAGTGGCTGCTTCCCCAGGCCGGGGATCTCGGCGTGCTGCTGCTCGCGCCGCAGGCCGTCTCCGCCACCTGGGACGTCATCGTCGGCGGGTACGGCGCGGACGTCTCCAGGATCGACGCCGCGCTGGAGGAGGCGTTTTCCCGTGTGGCCGTCGACGTCCGCGCGGTGGCCGTGGCCGGTTTCTCCGACGGCGCCTCCTACGCGCTGTCACTGGGGCTGGCCAACGGCGACCTGTTCCAGACCGTGCTCGCGTTCTCCCCGGGGTTCATGGCGCCGATGATCCGGCACGGCCGTCCCCGGATCTTCGTCTCGCACGGCGCCTCCGACCGGGTGCTGCCGATCGACCGGTGCAGCAGGCGGCTCGTCCCCGAGCTGAGGGAGAGCGGCTACGAGGTGACGTACGAGGAGTTCCGCGGCGGGCACCAGGTGCCGCCGCAGACGGCCGCCGCGGCCGTCCGCTGGTGGATCTCGCAGGCCTGATTCCATGGTTCTTCGCCTGGGTCACAGCACCGGCGACGTCAGCCCGGGGCAGCGGTCCGCTTGAACGGCCACCAGTTTCGCTCGCCGAGCATCACCGCGAGCGCGGGGACGAGCAGGGCCCGGACGAGGAAGGTGTCGGCGAGCAGGCCCAGGGTGACCACGAAGCCGATCTGGAACAGCGCCTCCATCGGAAGCACCATCAAAGTCGCGAAGGTGGCGGCGAGCACGAGGCCGGCGGAGGTGATCACGCCGCCGGTTCGCTCAAGGGCCTCCGTCACCGCACGGCGGGTCTCGTGCTGTCGACGCCGCTCGCTGATCCGGCTGAGGAGAAACACGTTGTAGTCGACGCCCAGAGCGACGAGGAAGATGAACGCGTATATCGGCAGATTCGGGTCTGAGGCCGGCTGGCCCAGGACGTGGGTGAAGATGAGGGAACCGACGCCGAGGGCGAAGCCGAAGGAGAGGATCACGGTCGCGATCACGTAGAGCGGCATCACCACCGCGCGCAGGAGCGCAGCGAGGACGACGAGGATCAGGGCAAGGCTGACCGGGACGATGAGCCTGGTGTCACGGCCGAGTGCCTGGCGGGCATCGTAGTTCTCGGCCACGGTCCCGCCGATCAGGACGGTATGGCCGTCGGCCGCGCGCTCAGCGACCTCGCGCAGCACTGGGACGGCGTCGGTGGACTGCTCGGAGAACGGATCCATCCGCAGGTCCGCATCGAAGATGAGCAAGTCGTTCGCGGACCTTCGCCGGCCTTGCTCCTCCGCACCCGGGGAGTCGCCGTCCGCCCCGGCCGACCTCGCCACCGCGTGCATGCCCGCGACCGGTGTGCGCGTGCCTTCGGTGAGAGCGCTCTGGACCTTCCCGCCCACCTCCTCGGCTACGACGATGCGAAGCGGCGCCGCCCGGCCGGGGATGAAGTGGTCGCGGATCACCTGCTGGCCGCGGACCGAGTCCGGCGCCTCTCGGAAGGACTCGGAGAAGTCGAGCGCCGGACGCGCGCCGATGCCGGCCAGCGCGCCCGCGGCGAGGACGGCGGTGACCGCCGCGGCGATCACTCCCGGGCGTGCGTGAACGAGGCCCGCGACGCGCCCCCAAAACGTGACCGCGGGTGCGGACTCGGGCTCGAGACGCGGAATCGCGGGCCAGAACGCCCGTCGGCCGAGGGCGGTGAGCACCGCGGGCTGGAGCGTCAGGCTGGCACAGACCATGATCGCGACACCGAGGGCGAGGATCGGGCCCATTTCGCGCGTGGCGTTGAAGTCGGCAAGGGCGAGGACCATCATCGCGCCGACGACGATCGCTCCGGCGGAGACGATCGCTGGGGCGGTGCGCCGGGCGGCGGCGACCATCGCCTCCTCGACGTCCCGCGCGCGGCGCAGCTCGTCGCGAAACCGCGCCACGATCAGCAGACAGTAGTCGGTGCCCGCACCGAACATCAGCACGACCAGGATCGAGGTCGTCTGGCCGCTGACCGCGGTGAGGCCGGCGGCGACAAGGCCGTAGGCCAGTCCGGCGGTGACGAGATAGGCGAGGGCGACGACGGCCAGCGGTACCAGGGCGACCAGCGGCGAGCGGTAGGTCACGAGCAGCAGGAGCAGCAGCACGGCGATCGTCACCGCCAGAAGGGTCCCGTTGATCCCTTCGAACGCGGCTTGCCGATCGGCCTCGAAGCCGGCACGGCCGGTCACGAAGGCCCTCAAGCCGCTCGCGTCGCCGGCGGCCGACGGGACCACCTCGCGGATCGCCGCGACCGCCTGCTCGATGTCGGGCGTCGAGTCGTCGGTCATCAGGACCGTGCTCAAGATGACGGTGTCGTCGGGTGAGGTGAGTAGCGAAGCCCCCGGGCTCATGTCGAGCGGATCGGTCTCGCCGCACGCGCGTTGGTACGGGGTGGCGACCATCGTCAAGTTCGGGATCGCGCCGGACCGGCACAGCGCGAGGGCGTCGGCGTCGGCGCGCCGTCCGTCGTCCGCGGTGATCCCACTCTCGCGGAAGTAGGCGATCACCGCCGCCGTCTCGCTGCCGCGCCGGAACCGCTCGTCGACGATCCGCTTGACCGCCGCCGACTCCGATCCCCGGACGAGGAAGGTCTCGCTCTCGTCGGCGGCCCGCTCGCTGAGTTCGGCGTGCAGCGGCACCGCGAGCATCGCGAGCGCAAGCCACACCGCGATCACGACCCACCGTGACCGCCGACCGGCGGCGATCGCGGAAGCCCTGGTGAGAGGTCCCATCGGGCCGCCGGCCTTAGAGCCCACCACCGACCCCTTCTATGTGGCTGACGACGCCCTGCGCGGTGTAGACGTAGATCCTCGCCGGGTCGATCTCTATCGGCACGGGCCGGCTCTTGCCGTCCTCGCGAGAAACGACGATTTCGCAGCTGTGACGGGCCGCCTTCGCACGCGCCTCGGCGAGTTCCAAGCCGAGCAGCTCCGCCGTATCGAAGGCGTTCTCCGCGGGTCTGTACTGGTTGACGCCCCCGTTCTGCCCGCTCTGCACCATCGGGCATCGAAGCGCGGTCAGGTCGCGCCCCCGCGACTTCGACTCCCCGCCATCGTCGCTACATCCCGTCAGAGCCGATGCTCCGAGGGCGATCGAAACTGTGGCCGCAGCGACGCTGAGAAGCCGCCGGTGAACCGTCTGCCCGCTCATAGCGGGGACGCTAACCGACGAAACCGTCTCGTTCAAGAGAACTAACGCCTCTGCCAAACAAAACGACACCGCCTTAGGAGTCGACTTTTTCATTTGCGTGGAGAAAGTCCTTGACACATGGACAAAAGGCGCAGACGCTACGTCTAACCTCAGGCGTCGAACCACATCGCTCCGGCCGCGGGGCTGGTCGCCGCCGCATTGGGAGAGGAAGTGAGTGGTATGCGGAACGCCGCGCTGCCCGCGCGGAGTGTGAGGCGTTCTTTAACCGCCCTGACTGTGGTCGCTCTCGGGGCGATGCTCGCCCCGGCGACCACTGCCCAAGCGAAGAGCACCCACCTGGCGGCCGCTGCCCCGGCGGCGAGCACCGGGCCGGCCAACAGAGGCCTCCTTGCGTCGCTCGCCAAGGAGGAGGACGGCAAGAGGGTCCTCATCTATACCGGCACGACCGGGTACCGGCACGCAGAGGCGATCGACAACGGGCGCCCAGTGGTGCAGGCCGCTCTCAAGGCCGCAGGCTACGAGGTCGACTGGGAGGACTGCGACAACAACGGTGGCGGCGCGAACAACTGCGACAACCCGAACAAGAACCCTCGGATCTTCACCGACGATAACCTGGCCCGATACAACGCGATCCTGTTCCTGAACGCGTCGTGGTCATGGGCCGGCGGCGGACGGCCCGGACCGCTCCTGGACCAGGCCCAGCGCGATGCGTTGATCCGCTTCACCCAGAACCGCGGCGGGATCGCGGCCGTGCACAACATGACCGATGCCGGCGCCGGCGTGTCCGTGTGGGACTGGTGGGACGGCGGGCCGGACAGCGTCATCGGCACGACGATGACAGCCCACTCGAATGGGTCGGCGACCGGCAACGCCGCGACCGTCCAGGTCGCCGACCACAACCACCTCTCCACCAAAGACCTGCCCGACACCTACCAGCTCGCCGACGAGCACTACAACTTCGTCCGCAGCGTCCGGGGCACCCACCACGTGCTCGAGACCTTCGACGAGCGCACCTACAACACCGGCAGCCAGAAGATGGGCCAGGACCACCCCACGACGTGGTGCAAGCTCTACGACGGCGACAGGGTCAAGGACGGCACCGCCACCCCGCGGTCCTACGACGACGGCCGGACCTGGGTGACCTCGCAGGGTCACTTCGGCGTGCGTTACAGCGAGAACGGCGGCGACAACCCGCTGGTCAAGCAGATCGTCGGAGGGGTGCGCTGGGTCGCCGGCGAGGGAAACAAGACCGACTGCTCGGGCACCGTCTGGTCGAACTTCACCCGCACGACCCTGGTCGACAACGCGAACGGCCCGATGGCTCTCGACGTGGCGCCGGACGGCAAGCTCTACTGGACCGAGATCGGCCCCACAACGGGCTACCAGTCCCAGGGCTACGTGAAGATGCACGATCCGAACGGCCCGCCGAACAACTCGACCACGGTCGCGACGATCCCGACGCGCGCCGACCACGGCAACTCCGAGGACGGCGTGCTGGGGATGAGCCTGGAGCCGGGCTTCGACCTATCGAACCCGGATAAGCGCGACATCTACGTCTACTACTCCCCGCGCAACCCCGACTGGCCGACCACGGGCAACCAGCAGACGGTCGGCTACAACCTGATCAGCCGCTTCACGTTGAACGAGGCCGGCACCGCGTTCGAGCCCGCGCCGGCGGGCGGGGCCGGTGACCCGGCACATCCCTACGATGAGCGGGAGATCCTGCGCGTGCCCAAGGCGAAGATCTCGGGCAACCCCTCAGGCTTCCCGGGCGGCCCCACCGACAACGGCCCCGGCCATGTCGGCGGCGCGAGCCTGGTGTTCGACTCCGAGGGCAACCTCTACCTCGGCGTCGGCGACGACACCTCCCCGAACGCGCCCGGCCACAACGGCTACCCGCCGATGGACCATCGCGCCTCCGAGCGCTGGGACGCGCGCAAGACGGCGGCCAACACCGCCGACCTGCGCGGCAAGGTCCTGCGCATCAAACCGATCGAGGACATTCCGCCTCCGTCCTCAGGGAGCGCCCCCGATCCCGGCCTGGACAAGACCTACACGGTCCCGAAGGGCAACATGTTCCCGCCGGGGACCCCGAAGACCCGGCCGGAGATCTATGCCATGGGCTTCCGGCAGCCCTTCACGGTGCACACCGACCCCGCCAACCCGGGTACGGTCGTCGTCGGCGAGTACTGCCACGACAACACGGTGGACCAGGCCAACCGTGCCCCGGCCGGCACCTGCGAGTGGGATCTGGTCGACGGGCCCGGCTTCCAGGGCTGGCCGTTCTGCGTCGGCGACAACTCGAAGACCAACACCACGTGGCGCTGGAACTACGAGACCAACTCCTCGACCGGTCAGCAGTACGACTGCTCGCTCGACAAGATCCCGGCCGACCTCGCCTGGGCCCCGCCGGGCGGCAAGGGCTCGCAACCCACATTCCAGGGCCTCGATGAAATCCCGGGCCCCGCGAAACCGGCGACGATCTGGCGCAAGTACCCCGGCAACCCCGGCGGTCAGGACCCGATGGCCTTCGGCGACCTGGGCCCCGGAGGCATGCAGCCGGTCACCGGCCCGGTCTACCGATACAAGGACAGCTACGGTCCCGGCGCCTTCCCGCCCTACTACGACGGCTCGTGGCTGATCACCAACCGTGGCGCCGACAACGGGTTCTGGAAGGAGGTCCGCCTGCGGGAGGACAACAACCAGATGCTCCGGGTCAACGACTGGCTGCCGGTCAACCACTTCGGCACGCCGAACAGCAGCTTCGTGATCCCGACCAGGTTCGGGCCCGACGGCGCCCTCTACATGGGGCGCTGGACCTTCGGCTGCTGCCGCAACCAGGCCAACTCCTCAATGAAGATGGAGCTGGTCAAGATCGAGTTCAAGCCCTCGACCACGTGCGCGGAGGACACCCAGGCACCGACGGTGGCGCACCAGATCGAGGGCCGGGCCCACCCCAGCCAGCAGAACACCTACATCGACTCGGCCACGCTCAAGCTCACCGCCAACGATGTCGGCTGTGCCGGCGTGGAAAAGACCGAGTACCGCGTCAACGGCGCAGCGTGGACCGCCTACGACGCGCCGGTCCCGATCAAGAACCCGGGCAAGTACACGGTCGACTACCGGGCCACCGATTACTCCGGAAACACCTCCAGCCCGCAGAGCGCCGTCTTCACGGTGCTCGACGGCGGCAGGACGCTCCCCACGACGTGCGACATCTTCGCGATGGGCACGGGGTGGAGTCCCGGCAACTGCGAGATCACCCGCGGTGGCACCGTCACCTGGCACTTCAACGCGCCGGATGCGGGGATGCCGCACGATGTCTGGCTCGTGCCGCCCGGCGGCAATCCGGACCCGAACGGCGGCGACATCTTCGAGGTCACCAAGGGCGCTGTCTCGCCGGGAGGGCCGCCGGTCTCATACACCTTGGACAAGGAAGGGACCTGGACGGTCATCTGCAGGCTCCACTCCGGCTACGACGGCAAGAAGTGGGCGGGCATGGTCACGACGATCACGGTCGGCGGAGGCGCCAAGGGTGTCTACACCATCGCCCCGAAGCACAGCGGCAAGTACATCACGCCGCAGAACGCCTCGACCGCCGACGACGCCAAGATCGTTCAAATGAGTGCGACGGAGGGCAGCGAGCAGCAGTGGGAGGCCATTCCCTTCACCGCGGGCGCCTACCAGCTCAAGAACGTCAAGAGCGGCAAGTGCCTTGACGTGCCGACCGGCTCGACCGCGACGGGCACCCAGCTCGTCCAGTACTCCTGCCATCCCGACGGACATAAGGACCAGGTCAACCAGCGCTTCTATCTCATCCCGTCCGGAGATGCCTACCAGGTCAATTCGGCGGTGAGTGGCCTGTGCCTCGACATCAACGGCAACTCCAAGGCCGACGGCGCCGCGTTGATCCAGTGGACCTGCAGCAACGCCGACAACCAGCGGTTCGGCTTCACCCCGGTTTCCTCTCCCGGCGTTCCGCTGACCGTGACCGCCTCGTCCCGCTGCGTGGGCACGACGGCGTACGTTGCGGTGACGGCCGTCAACGACGCCGATGTGCCGGCGAGCGTGACGTTGACGACTCCGTACGGTTCCAAGACCGTGGCCGACGTGGCCCCGGGCAAGCAGGCCTACCAGTCCTTCAACGCGCGGGCCGGGCAGATCGGCGCGGGCACGGTGACGGTTGAGGGGACCGCGACGATCGACGGCAAGCAGGTCACCTCGACCTACGACGCCGCCTACAACGCGATCAGCTGCGCCTGACCGCCGTACTGAACAGTGGTAACCGGGGCCGGCCGACCGGATGATCGGCCGGCCGGCCCCGCCCCCCATGTCTCCCACAAGATGGAGTCATCACGTGAAGACCAAGAGAACCGCCCAGATACTGGCCGTGTCGGTGCTCGGCCTGGCGCTTTCGGGTGTGGTCGGTCCCGCGATGGCGGCCGACGGACCCGGCGACGGCACTGGCGACGGCG
>NZ_JBDJAW010000058.1 GCF_039649665.1 Microbispora sp. ZYX-F-249
TCACCATGCGCAGATGCCGGGAGCGCCCGGCGCGCGGGGACCAGAGCCGGAGGCATCACCGGAAGCAGAACCGGGAGCGTCGGACGGCGGGCTGGCGGGAGATCAGGTGGGGGCGAGGCTGGGTACGGCGTTGAGGAGCGCGTGGGGGTCGGCGCCGGGGTTGCTGCTGGCGACCGGGCAGGTGCTGCCCATCTCCGCCGTGCACCGGCTGGCCCGCACCTCCACCCTCGTGCGCCTGGTGATGGACGCCGAGGGACAGGTCCTGGACATGGGCCGCAAGGTCAGATTGGCGACTCCGGCCCAGCGGCGGGCCATCTACGCCCGCTACGCCACCTGCTGGATCGACGGCTGCCCGCTGCCGGCCACCAGGTGCCAGATCGACCACGCCGACAACTGGAGCAGCGGCGGGCTGACCGACCTCAAATTGCTCGGGCCGGCGTGCCAGTTCCACAACCGCGACCGCTACCACAACCCCGGCCACTACACCCGCCACAAGGTCGGCACAGACCGCTGGGCCTTCACCTACCACCGCCAGCCGGGAGCCCGGAGGCCACGGGAATGACGACCCGAACCACCCGGGATCACGGGGGCGGTATCACTCTGGGCCGCCGCAATCCGCGCTGCTCGACAGCGCTGTCAGAGGGGGATCCACTCGGTGGCGACGGTGACCTCGTCCAGGAGCGACGGGATCGGCTCGACCCCGATGCCCGGGCCGGTGGGCACGGTCAGATGACCGTCTTCGAGCTCGAAGGGCGGCGTGATGTCGGTGCTGTAGTAGCGGCGGGAGCCGGAGGTGTCACCGGGCAGGGTGAACCCGGGCAGCGCGGCCAGTGCGACGTTCGCGGCGCGGCCGATGCCCGTCTCCAGCATGCCGCCGCACCAGACCGCGACGCCGTGGGCGCGGCACAGGTCGTGGATGCGCCGCGCTTCGAGGTAACCGCCGACCCGGCCTGGCTTGATGTTGACGACCGAGCAGGCGTCGAGGGAGATGGCGGCCGCCGCGTGCTCGGCGGCCTCGATCGACTCGTCCAGGCAGATCGGCGTGCGGATCGACCGGGCGAGCCGGGCGTGCTGGACCATGTCGTCGTCGGCCAGCGGCTGCTCGATGAGCAGCAGGCCGAACTCGTCCAGGCGCGCCAGGTGCGGGGCGTCGGCAAGGGTGTAGGCGGCGTTCGCGTCGACCTGCAGCGGCAGTTCGGGGCCGAATCGCTCGCGCACGGCGCGTACGGGTTCCAGATCCCAGCCGGGCTGGATCTTGAGCTTGATGCGGACATAGCCCTCGTCCAGGTAGCCGGCGACGGCGTCGAGCAGTTCGGGGACGGAGTTCATGATGCCGACCGAGACCCCGGCCGGCACCCGGCTCCTGGTGGCGCCGAGGAAGGCCGCGAGAGACTGCCCGGTGGCACGCAGGTGGGCGTCCAGCACGGCCGTCTCCAGTGCCGCCTTGGCCATGCGGTGCCCCTTGATCGGATGCAGCGCCTCGTTGACGGCGTACGGTCCGGGGCGCGCGGGCAGCGCGGGGATCAGGAAGCGGCGCAGCACGTCGGCCGCACCCTCGGCGTACTCGGAGGAGTACAGCGGTGCGGACATCGCCACGCACTCACCCCAGCCTTCGGCGTCGGGGGTGACGACGCGCAGCAGCAGCACGTCACGTCGTGTCTCGGTGCCGAACGACGTGCGGAACGGCGCCACCAGCGGCATCGCGATCCGCCGCAGTTCGATACCAGTGATCTTCATGCCTCTGGTTCCCCTACCCGTGGTTTTCATGTCAGTTGTTCGCGGAACGCGCTTCGGCGGGCGACATAGCAGGACTTGTCGTGGAAACCCGTGACCCGCGCGCCGTCGCGCAGCAGGTCGCCGAGCACCTCGCGCAGGGCCAGCCGCCAGGCCCGGGCCGCGGCCGGATCCGCCACGCGAAGGGTCTCGATGTCTTCGGGCACGGCGACCAGCACCGTCTCGGCGTCGGTGCGGCCCCGCACGGGCCGGCCGCCGTCGTCGCCCAGCCCGGTGACCGCGCCCGGCGGGATCTCCATCGGGCACGGCTCACGCCGTACGGCGGCGAGCACGTGCGGCGAGGTCAGGCGCCAGACGGCGAGCACGCGGTCGCTCTCGTCGCCGGCGTTGATCGCGTCGGCCATGGTGCCGTAGAAGGCGGGCAGGTACTCCTCGGGCCGGGCGCCGAGCTTGGTGAGGTTGAAGTGGGCGTTGCGGCGCACCAGCGGGTCGTACGTCCAGGTGATCGTGTCCAGGCCGTGGTCGAGCGCCCACTCGCGCTGGTGCAGCTTCAACGCGAAGCCCGCGCCCTGCCCGGCGAGAGTCCCGGTGATGTGGGAGTGCAGCGCCCGCCGCGGCGGGGCCGCGACGAACCCGACCGACGCGCCGACCAGCCGATCATGGCGGTAGGCCCCCGCGACGTAGTTGCCGGCGTGGGAGAGCGCGCGCATCATCTCCGCCGTGATCGGAGCGCCCCCGGGATCCGGCCGCCAGATGCCGGCGAACAGGCGGCAGACGTCCTCGAACTCCTCGACGGCGTGCAGCTCACGCACACACAGCTCGTGGGGGCCGCTCATCCGCGCACCGCCTCGACCAGGCCCGTCAGCAGCGCGGCACGGCCCGGCATCTCGGCCACGACCACGTGCTCGTCGTCGGCGTGCGCGCCGCCGCCGACCGCGCCGAGCCCGTCCAGGGTGGGGCAGCCGGCGCCGGCGGTGAGGTTGCCGTCCGAGGCGCCCCCGACGGCCGCGCCGGGCAGGGGCGCGAGTCCGAGGCCGGCGGCGACGCGCTGGGCGAGTGCGAACAGGCCGGCCGACGAGGCCGGTTCGAGCGGTGGGCGGTTCGGGCCGCCGAGAACCTCCAGGCGGGTTCCGGGCGTCCGGGGCGACAGCGCCCGCATCAGCGTGTCCACGCGGAGCTGGGCCGCGACGGCCGGCACGCGCACGTCCACGGCCAGGCGGGCCAGCGCGGGCACGGTGTTGATCGTGGTGCCGCCGGACAGCAGCGTCGGCGTGACGGTCGTGCCGTCCAGGCCGCCCTCGGCGGCCATCGCGGCGACGGCGAGGATCTGGTGGGCGAGCTCGACTCCCGCGTTGGCTCCCTTGCCGGGGTCGAGGCCGGCGTGGGCGGCCCGGCCGTGCACCACGATCTCGTACGTCGAGATGCCCTTGCGTGCGGTCTTCAGGGCGCCGCCGTCGGCGCTCGCCTCCAGCACGAAGGCGGCGGCGAGGCCGCGCGCCGACTCCTCGACCAGGGCGCGGGAGGACGGCGACCCGAGCTCCTCGTCCCCGGTGACCAGCACGCACACGCCTTCGGGGGAGGGGAGCGCGGCCAGCGCGTGGAACATCTGCACCAGCCCGGCCTTCATGTCGAACACGCCGGGCCCCCGCGCGATCCCGCCGGCGACCGACCAGGGCCGCGAGCGCAGGGAGCCGATCGGCCAGACCGTGTCGTGGTGGCCGAGCAGCAGCACACGCGGCTCGCCGAAGCGCCACCGCAGGTGCGTCACGCCGTCGATCACGATCGTCTCCGGAGGCGCGCCGAGCAGGCGGCGCCCCTGCTCCGCGACCACGGCGGCGCTGCGGGCCACCGCCTCGTGATCGGCGGAGAACGACTCGCAGCAGACGAGTTCCTCCAGGTCCGCGAGCATGGCGGAGAGGTTCACCGCCGTCTTCACAGTGGCCTGCCCAGCTGAGCGCGGAACAGCCGCCGCACGTTGCCGCCGAGGATCTTCAGGATGTCGTCTTCCGCCAGCCCCCGCCGCAGCAGCGCCTCGGTGACCAGGGGCAGCCCGCGCGGCCCGTCCAGCCCGGGCAGGGCGGCTCCGGGGTCGATTCCCTCGAAGCCGAAGTCCTCGCAACACGGGGGAGTGACGTCGTGCAGCACCTCGCGGACGAAGTCGGGCCCCAGCCCCACGTGGTCGATCCCGGCGACCTCCGCGACGTGCACGATGTGCTCCACCAGCCGGTCCACGGTGTGGTCGGCCGGATCCTCGGCGAGGAAGACGGGGAAGAAGTTGACGCAGACGACCCCGCCGGTGGCGGCGACGCCGCGGATCTGGTCGTCGGTGAGGTTGCGGTGGTGGTCGCGCAGGGCCCGGGCGGAGGAGTGGGTCGCCATCACCGGGCGGGTGGCCAGCTCCAGGACGTGCTCGACCCCGCGTGCGCCCAGATGGGAGACGTCGAAGATCATGCCGAGCCGCTCCATCTCCCGTACGGCCGTCACCCCGGCGTGGGTGAGCCCGCCGCCGGTGGCGTCCTCACCGCTGCCGTCCGCCAGCGGCGTGCGCCCCCAGTGCGCGATCGAGGCGACCCGTACGCCGAGCCGGTGCAGGGTGGGCAGCAGTTCGACGGAGGAGTCCAGGCCGGGCATGCTCTCCATCGCCAGGACCAAGGCGATCACGCCGTCGTCGAGCGCCCGGTCGACCTGCGCGCCGTCCAGGCAGAGCCGTACGGCGTCCGCGTTGCCCTCGGCCAGCGTGTGCGCGCACTCGATCATCCGCAGGGTCTGGCGCAGCGCGCCCTCCGGCCGGTAGCGGTCGTCCACGAAGACCGGCAGCACCTGCAGGTCCACGCCGCCGTCCCGCAACTGGGGCAGCCACCGTTCGCGGAAGAAGCCCGCCCACCGGGCCGGCGGGCGTTCGGCGACGGCCATCAGCAGGTCGTTGTGCGTGTCCGCGACGACGGCGGTGTGATGAAGGTGGGCTGGCACCCCGCTGACGGTACGGCAGGGAAGGAGCGCGGCAATTCGTCCGATCCGACTAAAGAGGGTGACAAGCTTCGTGCATCAGGCCAAAGGCCTTACCTTACTTCGTAAAGGCGGGCGGCTGAATAAGCTGATCCCGTGGCAGCGCCGTACCGGACGATCAGGGACATCGTCGAGCACGAGATCGAGATCCGCCGTTCGCGCTTCATCTGCGCGCTCGCCCCGGCGGCCACGGAGGAGGCCGCGCGGGAGTTCGTGGCCGAGCGCAGGCGGCTCTACGCCGACGCGACCCACAACTGCTCGGCGTACGTCATCGGTCAGGGCGTCCGCAGGGCGGACGACGACGGGGAGCCGGGCGGCACGGCCGGCACGCCGATGCTGGAGATGCTCACCCGGCGCGGTTTCGCGGACGTGGCGGCCGTCGTCACCCGCTACTTCGGCGGGGTGCTCTTGGGTGCGGGCGGCCTGGCCCGCGCGTACGGCGGAGCGGTGGGGGAGACGCTCGACCGGGCGGGGGTGGTCGAGATGGTTCCCGCGACGGTCGTGACCGTGTCGGTCGGCCACGCCCAGGCCGGGAGGCTGGAAAGCGACCTGCGCGCCTCGCCGTACGTGCTGCGGGGTGTCGACTACGGCGCCCGGGTCGCCTTCGAGGTGGCGGTGGCCGAGGACCGGCTGCCCGTCTTCGAGGAGTGGATCGCGGCGGTCACCGCCGGGCGGGCCGAGACCGCGCTCGGCGGCACGGTCCACCTCGCCCGCTGAGCGGGCGACGCGGGGCCGTCACCCCTCCAGGGCGTACTGCATCACGCGGAGCTTGGCCTGCGCCTCGGCGAGCTCGGCGGCGGGGTCCGACCCGGCCATGATGCCGCAACCGGCGAACAGCCGGGCACGCCTGCCGGAGACGTACGCGCAGCGCAGCGCGATGCCCCACTCGCCGTCGCCGCGCGAGTCGATCCAGCCGACCGGCCCGGAGTAGCCCGCCCGGTCCATGCCCTCCAGTTCGCGGATGACCCGGAGCGCGGCGCCGGTGGGCGTCCCGCCGACCGCGGCCGTGGGGTGCATGGCGGCCACCACGTCGAGCACCGACGCGCCGTCGGACAGCCGTCCGGTGACCCGGCTGGCCAGGTGCTGGACGTTCGGCAGCACCAGCAGCTCGGGGCGGTCGGGCACGTCGAGCGCCGAGCAGAGGGGCGCGAGAGCCTCACGGACCGAGGCGACCGCGCAGGCGTGCTCGTGGCGGTCCTTCTGCGAGGCGTAGAGGGCGGCGCCGCGGGCGGCGTCGTCGGCGGGGTGGGCGCCGCGCGGCGTCGTGCCCGCGAGGACCAGCGACTCGACCGCCTGGCCGGTGTGCCTCACCAGCAGTTCCGGCGTCGCGCCGACGAGCCCGTCCACCGAGAACGTGTAGCACTCGGGGTAACGCTCGGCCAGCCGTTCCAGCAGCACGCGGGGGTCGATGTCCCGCTCCGCGACGGCTGTCAGATCGCGGGCGAGCACCACCTTGTCCAGCATGCCGTCCCTGATCCGCCGTACGGCTCGGGCGACCCGGTGCTCCCATTGCGGCGCCGACAGCGAGCCGTCGCCGTACCGGATACGGCCGGGCGCGGAAGGCGGGGTGACCAGGTCGAAGGCGTCGTCGCCGATCGTGGTGAGCCAGGCGCGGCCGTTCCGGCGGGCGAGCACCACGCGGGGGACGACCAGCACGGTCCCGTCGGCGTCGGCGTCGAAGGTGAAGGAGCCGAAGGCGACCGGTCCCGAGCCCGGCACGCCGACCTCGTCCTCGATGCGCGCTCCGGCGAACAGCGAGGAGAGCCAGCCGCGGGCCCAGTCGAACCGCCCGGGGCCCGGCGGCACCGCGGCCCGCGCCGCCTCTCCCCAGCCGACGAGTCCCTCGCCGTGCCTGATCCAGGCGTACGGCGCGGCGTCGGGCAGACGCGCCAGCAGATCGTCAGGGTCGCTCACCGCGACCGTGCGAACCACGAGGGGCCGGATAAGAGCGACACTCACCCGACTCACTCTACGCAGGATCTGAACATGTTCGACAAGAGGCCCCCCGTGCGATCGCGCTGCCCCTGTGTCAAGCCGCAATAGGAATCCGGTCATGGAAGGCTCGCCTTCCCTGGTGGCGATAGAGCGTACCTCCACGCGATCCCTACCTTTGATCTCCCGGAGGTGCCCATGATCAAGAAGATCACGCCGGTCCTGGTCGCGAGCGTCCTGCTCGTGCCGACCGGCGCCCACGCCCGTACGACGCCCGCCGTGATGGCGGCGCTGGGAGACTCGATCAGCGCGGGGTTCAACGCCTGCGGCTGGTACGTCGCCTGCACGTCCCGCTCGTGGTCGGCGGGGGACTTCCCGTCGGTGAACAGCCACTATCTGCGCCTGCTCGCCATGGGGAGCGGGATCAAGGGGCACAACCTGAACTTCGCCGTCCCGGGATCGACCAGCGCCGACCTGCGGGGGCAGGCGCGGCAGGCCGCCGAGGCCGGCGCGGGCTACGTCACCGTCCTCATCGGCGCGCAGGACGCCTGCGTGGGCTCCGAGAAGGAGATGACGCCCGTGGGAACGTTCCGGCGCAACATCGACGAGGCCTTCGACGTGCTGCGGCCCACCGGCGCGCGGATCTTCGTCGCGAGCGTTCCGGACGTCAAGCGCCTGTGGCGGGTGGGCAAGGACAACGGGTGGGCGCGCGTCTTCTGGGGGATCGGCCGCATCTGCCAGTCGATGCTGGCCAACCCGACGTCCACCGCCAAGAAGGACGAGGCCAGGCGCGACCGGGTGCGCGGGCGGGTGATGGACTACAACGAGCAGCTCAGGCAGGCGTGCGCGAGGTACGGCCCGGCCTGCCGCTACGACGGGGGAGCGGTCTTCTCCTATCCCTTCACCCTCAAGCAGGTGAGCGCGTGGGACTACTTCCACCCCAACGCCGACGGGCAGAAGGCCCTCGCCAAGATCACCTTTGATCCCCGGTTCTTCGCCGACGCCGTCGAACCCTGATCCGTCAGCGGGTGCGACGGAGACGGTCGAGGGTCTGCTCCAGCTCGTCCTGCAGCACGCGGCCCGCGCCGTCGGCGTCGCCGCGCTCGACGGCGCCGACGAACGCCGCATGGGAGTCGTCTCCCGGGTTCGGGTCGCCGGCCCGCAGGCCGAGCAGGTCGACCAGGGCGACCAGCCCCTCCCGCAGACGGGGGACGAACTCGGCGAACAGGTCGGTCAGCACCGGGTTGTGCGCGGCGGCGACGACGGCCGCGTGCAGGGCGATGTCGGCGTCGACGAAGGCGGCGTCGCCGTCTCGCGCGGCGGCCCGCCTGGCCTCCAGCGCCGCGTGCAGCGCCGCCACGTCCTCCGGCGTACGGCGCCGCGCCGCCAGCCGGGCGGCCTGCACCTCGACCAGCATGCGCACCTCGTAGACGTCGGCCACGGCGGCCCGGCGCAGGCGGGCCGCCCAGTCCTCGGCGGGCCTGTCGGAGATGACGAAGACCCCGGCGCCCTGACGCGCCTGGACCAGCCCGGCTCCGGCCAGCGCGCGCAGGGCCTCGCGGACGGTGGAGCGGCCCACGCCCAGGGTCTTGGCCAGGGTCGTCTCGCCGGGCAGCCGGGTGCCGACCGGCCAGCGGCCCTCCTCGATATGCGCACGCAGCCTCTCGACGGCCTGGTCGACGAGGGGACTGCGCCGGAGCGCGCCGAGGGTCATCGCATTTCACCTCTCAGGTTGTCTGAGGAGTTGTCGTGTGGTTACTCTACCGCCCATGACGCCGCTCGGCCTCCTTCTTCTCGGCCGCCGCGGCGGGGCCTGATCCGATGACCGGCACCCCGCCGCGGGGTGCCGTGCCGCCGGTCGCCCTCCCGACCGAAGGATCATCTCCGTGACCACCACCTCCACTGCCTTCCCGACGATCCGCACCCCGCGCGGCCCGGTGCCCGCCGGTGCTCCCGCCTGGAATCCCCAGCGGGGCAGCGCGATGCCGCACCACCGCTACCGGCCGGCCCACGAGCGGGTGGAGATCCCCGAGATCCACCGCGAGTGGCCGGGCCGCAGGATCGAGCGCCCCCCGCTGTGGGTGCCCGTCGACCTGCGCGACGGCAACCAGGCGCTGGCCGAGCCCATGGACACGCCACGCAAGCGGCGCATGTTCGACCTCCTCGTCGCGATGGGGTTCAAGGAGATCGAGGTCGGCTACCCGTCGTCGAGCCGGACCGACTTCGGCTTCGTCCGGCACCTGGCCGAAAGCGGCGTGGTGCCGGACGACGTGACCCCCGTGGTGTTCACGGCGGCCCGCCGCGACCTCATCGAGCAGACCTTCGCCTCGATCCAGGGCATGCCGCGGGCGGTGGTGCACCTGTACACCGCGACCGCGCCGGTCTGGCGGGACGTCGTGCTCGGGCAGGACCGGGCCGGGCTGCACGCGCTCATCCGGGAGGCCGCCGGTCACATCGGGCGGCTCGCCGACGCGATGCCGGGGACGGCGGTGCGTTTCGAGTTCTCGCCCGAGGTGTTCAACTGCACCGAGCCCGACTTCGTCCTGGAGGTCTGCAACGGCCTCACCCGGTTGTGGGACGCCTCGCCCGACCGGCCGGTGATCCACAACCTGCCCGCCACCGTCGAGATCGCCACGCCGAACCTGTACGCCGACCAGATCGAGTACATGCACCGCCACCTGGAACGGCGCGACGCCGTCATCCTCTCGGTCCATCCGCACAACGACAGGGGCACGGGGGTGGCCTGCGCGGAGCTCGCCGTACTGGCCGGGGCGCAGCGCGTCGAGGGCTGCCTGTTCGGCAACGGCGAGCGCACCGGGAACGTCGACCTCGTCACGCTCGCGCTCAACCTGTACGCCCAGGGGGTCGACCCGATGGTCGACTTCTCCGACATCGACGTGATCCGGCGGACCGTCGAGGAGTGCAACCGGTTGCCGGTCCACGTCCGCCATCCGTACGGCGGGGACCTCGTCTACACGGCCTTCTCCGGGACCCATCAGGACGCCATCAGCAAGGGGCTCGCCCACCACGAGCGTGCGGCGGCCGAGCGGGGCGTGCCGGTGGGGGAGGCGCCCTGGGCCGTGCCCTACCTGCCGATCGACCCGGCCGACGTCGGCCGGACGTACGAGGCGGTGATCCGGGTCAACAGCCAGTCGGGCAAGGGGGGCGTCGCCCACCTCCTCCGGGCGCACCACGGGCTCGACCTGCCCAAGGCGCTGCGTGCCGACTTCTCCCGCGTCGTCCAGGACGCGACGGACCGCAGCGGGCGGGAGGCCACGCCGAAGGACCTGCTCGAGCTGTTCCGCGCCGCGTACGCGGTGGAGGGCGGGCCGGTCACTCTGGCGTCGTGGACGGCGGACGGCGCTGGATTCCGCTGCGTCCTGCGCCGGAATGACGCGGCGTACGAGGCGAGCGGCGCCGCGCCGGCGGACGCCGTCACCGCCGCCCTGGCGGCGGCCGGGATCGCGGTGGAGGTGCTGGAACGGGACGGACACACGGTGGAGGGCGGCGCGGTCGCCTATGTCCGGTGCCGGGTCGCCGGCGCCTGCGTGTGGGGCGCGGGCGAGGACGCCGGCGCCGGGACGGCGTTCGCCCGGGCCGTGCTCGCCGCGGTCAACCGCGCCCTGGCCGGGTGAACCGGCGGCCGGCTGGACTCTCCCCCTGTGGGAGGTCGCATGCTCCTCCCGGCGGTTCCGGTCGGCACGAGGAGAGCGATCATGGCCATGGTGGAGGGCGTCGAGGCCCGCGGCACGCACCACTGCGAGACGACGGCGCTGGGAGTGCTGCTGCGGCATGAGGGACTCGACCTGTCCGAGCCCATGCTGTTCGGGCTGGGCTCGGGCCTGTCCTTCGTCTACTGGGACGGCAAGGGCATGCCGTTCCCATTCATCGGAGGCCGCGTCAAGCCCTTCGAGCTCACCAGGAACCTGGCCGCCCGGCTGGGACTGACGTTGACGACGCAGGAGACCACCTCACCCCGCAAGGCGTGGGAGAACGTGGCCGCCCCCATCGACGCGGGCCGGCCGGTCGGCCTCCAGCTCGACTGCTACCACCTGGACTATTTCCGCTCCAAGGTGCACTTCGGCGGTCATGTCGTCGCCATGTACGGCTACGACGAGCACGACGCCTACCTGGTGGACACCGATCAGCAGGGAGGGGCGGTGCGCACCAGCCGGGCGGCCTTGGCCATGGCACGGGCCGAACGCGGCCCGATGACCGCCAGGCACCGATCCTTCACCATCACCCTGCCCGCTCGCCCGCTGTCCTGGCAGGACCGAATCGTCCCCGCAATCAGGGACTGCGCCGACGCCTTCCTCGCCGCTCCCATCGCGAATCTGGGTTATCGCGGCATCGGCAAAGCCGGCAGGCAGGTGCCCGGATGGCTGCGACGCGCCGGCGAGCCGCGGCGGGACCTGCCGCAGGCCGCCCTCCTCATGGAGCAGGGCGGCACCGGCGGCGCCCTGTTCCGCGTCCTCTATCGGGACTTCCTCGACGAGTGCACCCGGCTGATCGACGACGACGACCTGCGCGCCGGTCACCGGCTGTACGCCGAGGCCGCCGTTCTGTGGGCGCGGGTGTCCAGCCTGATCGCGAAGGCGGGGGAGACCGGCGACGCGGGGCACCTCGAGGAGGCCGGCGTGATCCTCCACGATCTTGCGCGCATCGAGGAGGAGGCGATGCAGGCGCTGCGCCGGCTGTAGGGCGGACCACCGCGTCAACCCTCACGCGAGCGGTGCGCGCGGACCTTGTGGCGGTTGCCGCACCGCTCCATCGAGCACCAGCGCCTGCTGCCCGGGCGTGAGGTGTCGACGAAGACGAGGGCGCAGTTGTCTCCCGCGCACTCCCGCACCCGGTGCGCGTACGGGCCGGTGAACAGCTCGACGGCGTCCCTCGCGACGGTCGCGACCACTTGGGCCCCGGTCGCGGGGACGGCCCAGGACCTCAGCCCGCCGGCCGTCATCACGGGCGTCAGCGGGGGCGCCGACGCCGCCTCGTTGACCGCGTCCACGTCCGCCTGCCTCGGCGTGCGTCCGTGCGCGCGGTCGCCGGCGAGGCCCCACAGGGCGGTGCGCAGGACCTTGGCGCGGAGGAGGTCCTTCGCCGTCGCGTCCACCCGCTCCAGGCCGAGCCGGGACGCGGCGGCCCACCGGGCGAGGTCGTCCGGCTCGTGCAGCGTCTCGTAGTGGGCGTAGACCCCCACGCCGCCGCTCACGAGGAACTCCAGGCAGAGGGCGCCCGGGTCGAACCGGAAGGAGGCTCCGTCGCGCGGATGTAGCGTCAGGCTCATGTAACCACTATAAAGGGTTACATGACTCTCGAATGGAAGCTCGTCATCGACTGCGTCGACCCGCACGCGCAGGCGGCGTTCTGGGCACAGGCCCTGGGTTACGAGGTGGAGGACAACAGCGCGCTGGTCGGCCGGCTCCTGGACGCCGGCGTGCTGGGGGAGGCGGAGGTGACCCCCGACCGTACGGCCTTCCGGACGCTGCGGGCCGTGCGGCACCCGGACGACCCGTTCGACCCGCACAGCGGCACCGGCCTCGGCCGCCGGATCCTCTTCCAGGCGGTTCCCGAGCCGAAGGCGGGCAAGAACCGCCTGCACATCGACCTGCACGCGGGCCCCGAGCGCAGGGACGCCGAGGTGGACCGGCTCAAGGGGCTCGGCGCGACCGTGCTGCGGACCGTGCAGGAGCCGGGGACCCACCACGTCACCATGGCCGACCCCGAGGGCAACGAGTTCGACGTGCAGTGAATCCCTACAGCCAGCCGTTGTGGCGCGCCAGCCGGGCGGCCTCGATGCGGTTCCTGGTGCCGGTCTTGCCGATGGCCGACGACAGGTAGTTGCGGACGGTGCTCTCCGACAGGTGGAGGCGGGCGGCGATGTCGGAGATCGTCGAGCCGTCGGCCGCCGCGGCCAGGACGTCGCGCTCCCTGTCGGTCAACGGACTCGGGCCGGTGCTCAGCGCCGCCGCGGCGAGAGCGGGATCGATGACCCGCTCGCCGCGCAGGACCCGGCGGACGGCGTCGGCGAGCTCCTCGACCGGCCCGTCCTTGACCAGGAACCCCCGGGCCCCGGCCTCCATCGCGCGGCGCAGGTAGCCGGGCCGCCCGAACGTCGTGAGGATGAGCACGGCGCAGCCGGGCAGGTGTTCGCGCAGGTCGGCGGCGGTCTCCAGGCCGCCGCGGCCCGGCATCTCGATGTCGAGCAGGGCCACGTCGGGCCGGGTCCGCAGCGCGGCGTCCACCACCTCGTCGCCGTGGCCGACCTGGGCGACGACCTCGATGTCCTCCTCCAGGCCGAGGAGCAGGGCCAGCGCGCCGCGCATCATGCCCTGGTCCTCGGCCAGCAGCACCCGGATCACTCGCCGTCCTCCTCCGCGTACGGCACCGTCACGCGGAGGAGGAAGCCCCCGTCCGGCGGCGCCGTCGTCTCCAGCGCGCCGCCCACGGCCTTCACCCGCTCGCGCAGGCCGGTCAGGCCGTTGCCCTCGCCGTACGGCTTCGCGGGCGGGCCGTCGTCGCGGATCTCCAGCACGAGGTGCCCGCGGTCCTCGCCCAGGCCGATCGCGCAGGCCGCCGCGCGGCTGTGCCGTACGACGTTGGTCACGCCCTCGCGCACGGCCCAGCCGAGCAGGGCGTCGGTCTCGGGAGCGGGGCGTACGGAGGCCACGCGGACGGTCGCCTCGACGCCGGCGTCCGCGAGGGCGGCGCGTGCGGAGTCGAGCTCGGCGGTGAGCCCTCTGCCGCGATAACCGGTGACGGCGGCCCGCACCTCGGTCAGCGCCTGCCGTCCGATCCGCTCGATGTCGGCCGCCTGCCCGGCCGCCTCGTCCGCGTCCACCCGCGCCAGCCGGCGTACGGCCTCGGCCTTGACGACCATCACCGAGAGCGTGTGGCCGAGCAGGTCGTGCAGGTCGCGGGAGAAGCGCAGCCGCTCCTCGGACACGGCGGCCCGGGCCAGTTCCTCCCGGGTGGCCTTGAGCTCGTGGATGGCCGCCCACAGCCGGATGATGATCGCCGGGATGATGCCCGCGGTGAACGTCCCCCAGACCAGCGCGAGCATGCCGCTCAGGTCGGCGCCGGCCCGTACGGCGACGGCCAGAGCGGCGGCGCACTCGGCGAACAGCACGACCGGCAGGACCTTGCCGCCGATGGTGGTCCCGGTGGCCACGGCCAGCATGGTGACGAGATAGAGCCAGTTGCTCCCGAACCAGGCCGCCGACGCGAGGACCACCGCCGCGAGCAGTCCCAGCGCCGGCAGGGCGCGCCGCCGGTCGGCGAAGGCGAAGCGCGTGGTGGCCACGTAGAGCCCGGCGGCGGCCAGCGCGGCCGGCCAGGCCAGCCACAGCGGCTGGGAGCGGCCGTGCGCGATTTCCCACACGGGCGCCGCCGTCACGGCGGCCCACATGTACATGCCCCTGGCGTCGGGGCCGCGCTCGCCCTCCCGCAGCGGGTCGAGCCAGGTGCCGCGTTCTGTCGTCATCGGGAACGTCACAATAGCGGTCAGGCCCGGCGACCGGCGCGCCGATAACCGTGCACCGCGTAGACGCCGAAGACGAGCAGCCAGGCCGACAGGATCGCGACCTGGCGGACGGTGGGCACGTCGCCGAACGCGACCCGCCAGGACAACCCGGCGTAGCTGTTCGACGGGGTCCACTCGGCGACCGCGCGCAGCCAGGACGGGAAGTTCGCGACCGGCACCCACAGGCCGCCGAGGACGGCCAGCGTCAGCATGGTCGCGATGTTGGCCATCGCGGCCGACTGGCCCGACAGCCGGTAGCCGTTGCCGAGGCCGAGCAGGGAGAACGGCACGGTCCCCGCCCACAGGAGAACGACGATCGCCAGCCACCGCTGCGGCGCGAGCGTGACGTGGTTGACCAGCACGCCGGCCAGCAGCACGGCCGCGATGCTCGGCACGACGCCGGCGATCCCGGTGACGACCTTCCCGGCCACGACCTGGGCGGGGGTCAGCGGGGTGAGCCGCAACCGGCGCAGCCATCCCGCCGCGCGGTCCTCGGCGATGCCGCTGCCGTTGTTGAACGCGCCGCCGAGCGCGCCGTACGCCGCCATGCCGACCATCGTGTAGATCGCGGCGTCGTGCCGGTCGCCGGGGGCCAGGCCGAGGTTGGTGAAGAGGAGGTACATGACGACCGGCATGGCGATCCCGAAGATCACGTAGCCGCCGTCGCGCATGGTCCTGAGCAGTTCGAGCCGTACGTATCCCCACATCACGCGTTCTCCTTCGCGGTGAGGGCGACGAAGGCGTCCTCCAGGTCCGCCGGCACGACCTCCAGCTCGCGGACGGCGCCCGCGCGGGCGAGGGCCATGACGGTGGCGTCGGAGTCCGCGCTGCGCAGATGGACCCGGCCGCCCCTGGTCTCCATGTGGCGCACGCCCGGCAGGGCCGCGAGCCAGGCGGACTCGCCGTGGGCCGTCACGCTCACCGTGGTCAGCGCCGCCGCCCGCTTGATCTCCGCGCTGGTGCCGTCGGCGATCACGCGGCCGTGGCCGAGCACGACGACGCGGTCGGCGTGCTCGTCGGCCTCGTCCAGATAGTGCGTGGAGAACAGGATCGTCTTGCCGCGGCTGGCCAGCCCGCGCATGCCGTCCCAGAACTCGCGCCTGGCCTCCACGTCCAGCGCGGCGGTGGGCTCGTCGAGGACGATCAGGTCGGGATCGCCGCACACGGCCGTCGCGAACCGCACGCGCTGCGCCTGCCCGCCCGACAGCCGGTCCACCCGGCGGTCGCGCAGCTCGCCGATCCGCGCGAGCGCGAGCACCCGGTCGAGGGGGAGGGGAGCGGCATAGGTTCCGGCCACGAAGGCCAGCAATTCGCGGACCGTCACCCGCGGGACGAGGCCGCCCTCCTGCGGCATCGCGCCGACCAGGCCCCGCCGTACGGCCTGCTCGGGGTCGAGCCCGAACAGCGCGGCCCGCCCGGAGTCGGGTGGCAGCAGCCCGAGCAGCAGCGCGATGGTGGTCGACTTGCCCGCGCCGTTGGGGCCGAGCAGTGCCACGGTCTGGCCGCGGGGGACGGCGAGCGTGAGCCCGTCCACGGCCCGTACGGGGCCGAAGTGCTTGGTCGCCGAGGTCAGGGACACGGCGTCGGGGGTGTTGGTGGTCACGGGGACGACGGTAGGCGGGCGCCGCCGGCCCGAGTAGATCGATCGGTACGGCCCCGGGCGGGACAAATGTCCCACCCGGAAATCTACATCGTAAAGGCGCTGGCTTGTTATGAAACCTGTGCCAGAACCGCCGCCAGGTCCGCCGGACGGGACAGCATCGGCCAATGACCGGTCGGCAGCTCACGCAGCTCCCACTCCGGCCCGCCGAGGGACGCGAAGAACGGATGCCCGGCCGCGATCAGCTCCTTGACCTGCGCGAGCGGGAACGAGCAGCTCACGAGCGTCTTCGGCAGCGCGGCGAACGCGGCGGCGTCCGCGCCGAGAGCGAGGGGCTGGGTGATCGTGCCGAGCGGCTGGCCGGTGGCCCGGGAGGCCATCAGCGCCCGCTCCCGCTCGCCCAGCCCGTCGAGGCTCGCGCCCGACTCCTCCAGTTCGTCCCAGGAGAGCAGGGGATAGCGCCAGCCGTCCTCGACGCGCTTCTCGACGAACTCCCGCCCCGTGAGGTCGATCTGGGCCATGCCGTCCGGCACCGGGCCGCTCTCGACGTACACGACCCGGCTCACGCGGCCGGCCGCGCGGGCGGCCGCTCCGGTGACCGCGGCGCCGCTGCCGCTGTGCCCGACGAGCACGACGTCGTGCAGGTCCTCAGCCTCGATCAGGCCGGTGATGTCGCGGATGTGGGTGTCCAGATCCAGGGCGGGGGAGGCGAGGTGGGCGCGGTCGGCCAGGCCGGTGAGGGTCAGGGGATATGCCTCGTGACCCGTTTCGCGGAGTGCGGCGGCCACGTCCCGCCACGCCCACGCGCCGAGCCAGAATCCGGGAACCAGTGCGTAAGTCGTCATGCGTCGACGCTAGAGCCGAATCAGGGCAGAATCGGTCCTGATATGTCGACCAATCGCGTTCTCGCCTTCCTGGAGTTGCTGCAGGCCCGGCCCGGGCTCACCGGTCCCGAGCTCGCCGAGCGCTTGGAGGTGGACGTGCGCAGCGTGCGCCGCTACGTGCGCAGGCTGGAGGACCTCGGCATCCCCGTGCAGGCCGAGCGGGGGCGGTACGGCGGCTACCGGCTGATGCCGGGATACCGGCTGCCGCCGCTCATGCTGACCGGCGACGAGGCCGTCGCCGTGGTGCTCGGGCTGCTCGCGGGCCGCCGGGCGGGCCTGACGGTGGGCGAGGGGGCGGCCGAGAGCGCGCTCGCGAAGATCCGGCGCGTGCTGCCCGACGCCCTGCGCGGCAGGGTCGGCGCGGTCGAGGACATGGTCGGCCTGACCTCCCGGTCCGCCCGATCCGCCGCGGCCGCCAGGCCGAGCGGGGCGACGCTGCTGACGCTCGCCGATGCCGCCCGCCGTCGTCGCCGCGTACGGCTGACCTACCGGTCGTACCGGTGCGAAAGCAGCGAGCGGACGGTCGATCCCTACGGGCTGGTGTTCCACTCGGGCCGGTGGTACCTGACCGGCCACGACCACCGCAGGGGCGAGGTGCGGACGTTCCGGCTCGACCGGATGGGCCAGGTCGCGGCGACGGAGGAGGAGTTTCCCGCGCCGGGGGAGTTCGACCCGGTCGCCCACGTGATGGAGTCGCTGGCGGGCGTTCCGTACCGGTATGAGATCGAGGTCGTGCTGGCCACGACCATGGAGGAGGCGCGGCGGCGGATCCCGCCGACGGTGGCCGCGCTCGCCCCCGTGGACGGCGGCGTCCGGATGACCGGCCGCGCCGAACGCCTGGACGGAATGGCGCAGGTGCTGGCCGGCCTCGGCGTGCCGTTCACCGTGGTGGCGCCGCCGGAACTACGCGAGGAGGTGCGCGCCCTCGCCCGCCGCCTGCATGAGTGGGCCGGTCGGCCCCCGGACGCCGGCCACCCACGGTGATGGCGCTTCGTGCCACTCACGCGTTCTGGCCGAGGGGCGCCGCCGGCCCGCTCCGGGCCCGGGCGACGTCCAGCGCGGCGGCGTCGAGAGAACCCGGCCGTTCCCCGGCGTCGTGGTCGCCGGCCCGGGCCGGCCCGTCCGCGAGCGGGCCGCCGGGCGGCAGACCGCGCCGCCGGGCCACCAGTCCGGACAGCAGGTCCTCCCACCGCGCCCCGATGACGTCGAGGTCGTAGCGCGCCGCCGTCTCCAGCGCGTTGGCGCCCATCCGGCGGCGCAGGTCCTCGTCCTCGATGACCGTGCAGATGGCGTCGGCCATCGCGTGGATCTTCTCCGGCTTCACCAGCAGGCCGTCGTGACCGTGGGTGATCATCTCCTTGGGACCGGTCGGGCAGTCGTAGCTGACGACGGGCAGGCCCTTGCTCATGGCCTCCAGGATGACCATCGGCATGCCCTCGTGGCGGGAGCTCATCACGAACATCGAGGCGTCCGCGAGGACGGCGCCGACGTCCTCGGCCGGGCCCTCGAGGAACACCCGATCGGACAGCCCGCGCTTGTCGATCGACGCCTGGAGCTTCTCCTGCCGGGGGCCGCCGCCGTAGATGCGAAGCGTCCAGTCCGGGTGCCGCTCCGCCACGTGGGCCCACGCGCGGATGAGCAGGTCGTAGCCCTTGCCCCAGGTGAGCCGGCCCACCGTGACGACGGTCTTCGCGGTGAGCGGTGACACGCCGCCGTCCAGGCGGGGCGTCGCGTTGGGCACCTGCGCGAGCACGGCGGGCCGCTCCTTGCGTGCCTTCTCGAAGGACCGCTCGTAGGTGCGCAGGTCGGCCTGCGTGAGGGTGACGACCGCGTCGTGCCTGCCGTACCTGCGGGTGATCTGCTTGCGCACCAGCGGCTGGTGCGAGGACAGGTTCCCGTGCTCCTGCGCGACCGTGATGATCTCCGGGGGCGCGAAGCGCGCGGCGATCAGGTTCAGGCCGGGCCGGGTCCCGATGAGGATGCCGCGGCGGCGGGAGCGGATGTAGCGGACCAGTTTGAGGTCGGTGCGCAGGGTGAACCAGTGGTGGGCCGCCTCGTCCTTCGGCACCAGCCTGCTCGGGAACCGCGACAGCAGGCCCTTGCGGCGAGGCAGCCGGTCGTCGAGGTAGCGGACACGCACTCCGGGAGGAACGGGGAGGAAGGGCTCCTCACGTTCCCGCACGACGCTCACGATCTCGACATCGTGTGTGCGCGCCAGATACCCGGCGAGGTTGAAGACCGTGCGGATCGTGCCGCCCATGCCGTTGGCGTGCAGCAGCAGGATGCGGATCTCGTGGCCGTCGGGCGGCGGCGCCGACCGGGCACGCTGCCGGTCGCGGGCCTCCAGCGCCCGTACCACCACCCTGGCCGCTTTCCTTGCCACCCTGCGGTGAAGAGAAGACACAGTCACGCCCCGTTCGTGTCAGATGAAGATCCCCTTTCCCTATGACGTAACCGACAGTTGTGCCGTTGTTGTGATCTAAGTCACGTTGTGCTTGAAATTCGGTATATGGTCGTCCGTTTGCTGGGGGCGTCCTCCAGTGCGGCGGGCACCAGATGCACGCCGACCGGCTCGAACACGCCGTCCGGGAGATAGCAGCAGGCGCGGTCGGGGGCCCCGATAAGGACATCGCCGCCCGCGCGGGACAGGAACGGGGTGACCCGCCGGGCCAGCGGCTCCTCGTAGTAGACGTCCCCGGCCAGCACGACCTGCTGGGTCGGCGTCCCGTCGAGCAGGTCGCCCCCGGCGACCCGCACCGCGACGCCGTTGGCGCGGGCGTTGAGGCTGACGGCCGCCAGCGCGTACGGGTCGACGTCGTTGGCGACCACCAGGGCGGCTCCGGCCAGCGCCGCGGCGACCGCGACCAGTCCCGAGCCGGTGGCGAGGTCGAGAACGGTGCGCCCCCGCACGATCTCGGGATGGTCGAGCACGTGGCGGGCCAGCGCCTGTCCGCCGGCCCAGGGGCAGGCCCAGAAGGGCAGCCGCCCGGCGCGCTCCCACAGCTCGTACACGCGGTCGTCCTCGCTCCCGCCCCGCGTGGCGTCCGCGGCGATCACATGAAGCCGTATCTCCGGCACGTACGGCACGGTCGCGAGCCCGGTGTGCGCGCGCACGAAATCCTCGGCGTCCCCGGCGTCGTCCTGCACGGTGGCCGATCGTATCCGCACGGACCGCGCTTCCGGGTCACGCCCGCGGGTCACAGAAGCGTGAGCTGCTCGGCGGTCGCGGCCGGTGCGGGCGGGCGGACCGGCCGCTCGCCGAGCCGATGCGCGGCACGAGCGCCGCGTGGGGCCGACCGGCCCACGCCGTGCTCGCGGGCGAGCGCCCGCACGGTCTCGCCGATCCGTTCCTGGTACGCCCTGGGAGCGTAGGCGCCCCTGCCGTACAGCTCCAGGTAGCGGGGGACGAGCCTGGGGTGCTCGCGGGACAGCCAGGCCATGAACCACTCGCGCGCGCCGGGCCGCAGGTGGAGCACGATCGGCGTCACGTGCGTGGCGCCGGCCTCGGCGATGCGGCGCACGGTGGTCTCCAGCGCCCGCGGCGAGTCGGACAGATAGGGGAGGATCGGCGCCATCAGCACGCCGCACGCGACGCCGTGCTCGTTGAGGGCGGCGCACACCTCCAGCCGCTTGCGCGGCGAGGGGGTGCCGGGCTCGACGGCCCGCCACAGCGACTCGTCGGTGAACCCGATCGAGACGGCCGTGCTCACGTCGGTCACCTCGGCCGCCTCGGCGAGCAGGTCGAGGTCGCGCAGGATGAGCGAGCCCTTGGTCAGGATCGAGAACGGATTGCGGGCGTCCCGCAGGGCGCCGAGGATGCCGGGCATCAGCCGGTAGCGGCCCTCGGCCCGCTGGTAGCAGTCGACGTTGGTCCCCATCGCGATGGGCTGCCCGCGCCATCGAGGCGCCGAAAGCTCCCTGCGTACGAGGTCGGGGGCGTTGACCTTCACCACGATCTTCGAGTCGAAGTCCCGCCCGGAGTCCAGGTCGAGGTATTCGTGCGTCCGGCGGGCGAAGCAGTACGTGCACGCGTGGGTGCAGCCGCGGTAGGGGTTGACGGTCCACTCGAACGGCACCCGGCTCGCGGAGGGGACCCGGTTGACGATCGACCGCGCGTGGATCTCGTAGAAGGTGACGCCGCGGAACTCGGGGGTGTCGAAGGTCCTCGTCACGGCCGACCGGGCGAACAGAGGAGTCGGCTCCCTCTGTCCGCCTTCGTCGGTCTCGAGGCGCAGCCCGTCCCATCGCACCCTCCGATTAGAACAGAGGTTCGATCGAGATCGCAACGTGCAACGCGTCGTAAATCGCGGCCCTGGAAACGGCTAACGATCTTCATCGTTGGGCAGAACGTCGGCACATACCTTGCGTTCTGGGAGTGTTGCGCGATGGCCTGGTCGCAGGACGAAGAGCGGATGCTGGCGATGATCGAGCGGCACCTCACGGACGAGGATCCGAAGCTCGCGGCCAGGCTCGAGTCGTTCAACCACCGTGCGGAGCGTGGGCGGCAGGGGCGCGCCTCCGGCCGCCGGCCGGGCCGCTCGACCGTGATCATCGCGGTGAGCTGGCTGCTCATCGCGACGTTGATCGCGACCCTGCTGGTCATGGCACTGCGGCACGACGCCGCCGCTCTCCCCGTGTAGCGCCGGCGTCACCTCACCCGCCCGAGGTCACGACAGGCCCTTGAGGAATCGCGCGGCGACCGGCGCGGCCACGCCGCCGCCCATGCCGCCGGCCTCCACGACGACGGCGAAGGCCACGTCGCCGCGATAGCCGATGAACCAGGCGTGCGAGTCGAGCTTCGGCCCGGTGCCGAACTCCGCGGTCCCGGTCTTGCCCGCCGTCCCCGCGGGCAGCCCGGCGGCGTGGGCGGTGCCCTTGGTGACGACCGCTTTCATCATCGACCGCAGGCCCGTGACGACGTTGCCCGGCAGTTCCCTGGGAGCGGTCTTCTGCTTCAGCGAGGGCACCAGTGTGGGCGGCCGCCAGGAGCCGTCGGCCACCGCCGCGGCCACGGTCGCCATCACCAGGGGACTGGCGGTGATCCTGCCCTGCCCGAACGACTCCGCGGCCAGGTCGGCGTCGCTGGTGGCCTTCGGCATGCTGCCGGCGGTCGCCGGGACGCCGATGCGCAGCGGCTGGTTGAAGCCCAGGCCGGTGGCCAGGTCGTACAGCTTGGCCGCGCTCAGCTTGGTCGCGGTGAGCGGGGCGAAGGTGGTGTTGCAGGAGTGGGCGTAGGAGTCGAGGAACGACAGCGACCCGAACGCCTCGTGGTCGGAGTTGCGGATCTTCAATCCGCCGACGACCGCCTCCTCCGGGCAGGTCACCCGGCTCGACGGGGTCAGTCCCTCGGCCAGCAGCCCGGCGGCGGTGACCGTCTTGAACGTGGACCCCGGCGGATACCTGCCGTCCAGTGCGCGGTTGAACCCGCCCTTGTTGTTCACCACGGCGAGGATCTCGCCCGTCGAGGGCCTGACGGCGACGAGGGATGCGGGCTTGTCCAGGTCGCGCACCGCGTCGGCGGCGGCGCCCTGCACCTTCAGGTCGAGGCTGGTCCGCAGGTCCTTGCCGGGGGAGCCCTCGACGGTGTGCAGGGTCTCGCGGCTCTCGCCCACCACCTGGATCTCGGTGGTGGGGGTGCCGGCGAGCTGCTTCTGGAACGTCTCCTGCAGACCGCCGCGGCCCACGGCGTCGCCCTTCTTGTAGGCGGCGCCCAGCTTCTCGACGTCCTTGTCCGTCGCCTTGTCCAGGAAGCCGACCAGCTGCTGCACCGAGCCGCCCACGTCGCCGCCGTCGATGCGGCCGCCGTCCGCGCCGGTGATCGCGGCCCGCTGCGGCCACGACGTCTTGAGCGCCAGGTGGTTGGTCCCGTCGAGCGCGGGGTGGACGGCGGCCGGCGACCAGTCGACCTTCCAGTAGTGGTCCTTGACCACCAGCTTCAGCGAGCCCTTGTAGGTCCAGTCGCCGACGTTCTTCACGGTGGCCGTGGCGGTGTAGGACGCGGTCGCCCTGTCGTCCTCGGCCGCGCCGGCCCGCACGTCGCGGACGGCGAGCCTCGCCACCGCGAGATTCTTGGTGAGCTCGGCGTACGCCGCGTCGAAGCCGGGGGCGGGAGCGGCGAGCTCGGCCTTCATCGCCGCGAGGTCGCCCCGCGCCCAGGCCGCGGTGAACCGCGCGGCGGTCTCCTGCGGAGTGCCGCGCGTGTGCAGCACGTAATAGGCGCCGCCGGCGGCAGCCCCCGCCAGCACGACGGCCACGGCGGCCGAGATCGCGACAGTACGTCCTCGCGGCACGCGCACCCCCAATGACGGCCTTGCGGTCGGGACCAGAGCCTAGCGGGGTCAAATCGTTATTTACACTCCTGTTTCCCCGGCGCTCTTGACGCTGGCGCCGTATCGGGAGACGTACTCCTGGCCGGACAGGCGCTGGATCGCGGCCATGACCTCGTCGGTCACCCGCCGGCGGTCCCGGGCGTTGCCCGCGTCGCCGGTGAAGATCAGCGGCTCTCCGAACCGCACGCCGATGCTGTGCAGGCGCGGCACCGACGCGCCGGGCGGCAGCACCTTCTCGGTGCCCAGCATGGCGACGGGCACGACCGGGGCGCCGGTGGTCAGGGTGAGCCAGGCCACGCCGACCTTCCCCCGGTAGAGGCGGCCGTCGGGGGAGCGGGTGCCCTCGGGATAGATGCCGAACAACTCGCCGGCCTTCAGCACCTCCACCGCGGCGTCGAGCATGTCCTGGGCGGCCGTGACGTTCTCGCGGTCGATCTCCATCGCCCCCATCGAGCGCATCCACGCCGCCACGAGGGGGTTGCCGGTGAAGTACTCCTTCTTCGCCACGAACCGCACCATCCGCGGCACCACGGCCGGCATGAAGAACGAGTCGAGGACGGACAGGTGGTTGGAGGCGAGGATCGCGGGCCCGTGCGCGGGGACGTGCTCGAGTCCTTCCGTCCGCGGCCGCCACAGCGCGTGCATGACGGGGACGCTGACGAGCTTCAGGGCGGGGTAGAGCACGGCCTCTCCTTCTCCGGTCCGACGCACATACCCTAGGGCGACCTGACCCCCGGATAGGTGTAGGGCCCCTGCAACGGAGCCCTTCGTGTTTTGTACGGCTTCACCATGGTCCCGTCTGTACCTACTAGTATGTACGGCATGAGCGCATCGGACCGCCTGATCGAGAGCACCCGCGAACTGCTGTGGGAGCGCGGCTACGTCGGGACCAGCCCGCGGGCCATACAGCAGAGGGCGGGGGCCGGGCAGGGCAGCATGTACCACCACTTTTCCGGCAAACCAGACCTCGCGCTGGCCGCGATCGGCCGTACGGCGGAGGAGATGCGCGCCGGGGTGGAGGAGATCCTGGGCGGCCCGGGCACGGCCGTCGAGCGGGTGTCGGCCTACCTGCGGCGCGAGCGGGAGGTGTTGCGGGGCTGCCCGATCGGCCGGCTCACCCAGGACCCCGAGGTCATGGCCGATCCGGCGCTGCGGCGGCCGGTGGAGGAGACGTTCGGGTGGCTGCGCGACCGGCTCGCGGCGGTGCTGGCCGAGGGGCGCGACCGGGGCGAGTTCGACGCGTGCCTCGATCCGGCGCGGACCGCCGCGACGGTCGTGGCGGTGCTGCAGGGCGGCTACGTCCTGGCCCGCGCGGCCGGTTCGCCCGAGCCGTTCCATGAGGCCGCCGACGGTGTGCTCGCCCTGTTGTCCCGCGCCTGAGCGCACAAGGAGACCCGCCCGTGTACGCGATGCAGTACGACATCACTCTGCCCGCCGATTACGACATGACGATCATCCGGGAGAGGGTGGCCACCCGCGGCCACGCCCTCGACGACCGGCCGGGGCTCGGGCTCAAGGCCTACCTGGTCCGCGAGCGCGGCGTCGCCGGCTCCCCGGTCAACCAGTACGCGCCGTTCTACCTGTGGAACGACGCCGGGAGGATGGGCGAGTTCCTGGTCGGCGGGGGCGGCTTCCAGGGCATCGTGGCCGACTTCGGCCGCCCGTCCGTGCGGCACTGGACGGGGCTGGCCGTCGAGGCGGGCCCGGCCAGGGGGACCGCGCCCCGTGCGGCGTCGCGGCGGCTGGTCCCGCTGCCGGCCTCGGCCGACCTGACGGAGCAGGTGGCGGCCGCCCTGGCCGGACTGCGTGAGCTGGGCGGCGCCGACGGCCTGCACACCGCGGCCCTCGCCGTGGACCCGCACCACTGGCGGCTGATGACGTTCGCGCTGTGGGAGCGGGAGGCGCCGGGCGCTCACGGGGACGCCGAGTACTACGAGGTGCTGCACCTGTCCGCGCCCGGCCTCACGAGCCTGCCCGCGGGCCGGACCTGGTGACGGCCCCGGAAACGAGACGACGCCCCGCGAGACCGGAGTCTCGCGGGGCGTCCGCGTCGAGGGCCGATGTGGCGGTCGCCTCCTCGGCGAGATGCACAACACGGCTCCAGCCGAACGGTATTCCGTGAAGGCGGTGATTGCGGCCCGGGGGACACAAACCACATCGGCCATGAACGACTCTAGCCGACTTTCGCCTCTGCTTTCTCCCGCCCCCCTCCTCGGGGTGCGTCATCGGCAGGCCAAGCCCGCGTGCACTATCGTCGGCGGGTGACGAATTCGATCAAGACTGCGCGCCTGGTGCTGCGGCGGTGGCGCGAGGAGGACAAGGAGCCGTTCGCGGCGCTGAACGCCGATCCGGTCGTCATGGAGCACTTCCCGGCCACGCTGTCCCGTGCGGAGAGCGACGCGCTCGCCGAGCGCGCCGACGCCGGGTTCGACGAGCACGGGTTCGGCTGGTGGGCGGTCGAGGCGGACGGGGAGTTCATCGGCTTCACCGGACTGCAGGTTCCGAGGTTCACCGCGCACTTCACGCCGTGCGTGGAGATCGGCTGGCGGCTCGCCCGCTCCGCCTGGGGGCACGGGTACGCCTCGGAGGCGGCACGGGCGTCGCTGGAGGACGGGTTCGGCCGCCTCGGCCTGACCGAGATCGTCTCGTTCACGGCGGTGCCGAACGTCCGCTCGCAGGCCGTGATGCGGAGGATCGGGATGACCCACGACCCCGCGGGGGACTTCGACCACCCGGTGCTCCCCGAGGGCCACCCGCTGCGCCGGCACGTCCTGTACCGCATCCGCAGGCAGGGGTGAGCGCCATGCGGCTGCTGGTGCTGGGCGGCACGACGTTCGTCGGCCGGTGGGTGGTCACGGCCGCGGTGGAGCGCGGCTGGCGCGTCACCACGTTCACCCGCGGGCTGGCCGGATGGGCCCACCCCGCGGCGGAGGCGGTGACCGGTGACCGGCTGCGCCCGGCCGGCCTCGCCCCGCTCGCCGGCGGCCGGTGGGACGCCGTGGTGGACACCTGGGCCGGCGCGCCCCGGGCCGTGCGTGACAGCGCCCGCGCGCTGGCCGGGCGCGCGGACAGGTACCTGTACGTCTCCAGCAGGGCGGTGTACGCCCCTCCGACGCCGGCCGGTCTGAACGAGGACTGGCCCACGGTCGAGGCGTCGGCGGACGCCGGGGACATCGACTACGCCCCCAACAAGCGAGGCGGCGAGATCGCCGTGGAGCGGGCCTTCGGCGACCGCGCGGTGCTGGCCAGGGCCGGGCTGATCCTCGGGCCGTACGAGGACCAGGGACGGCTGCCGCACTGGTTGCTGCGCGCCGCGCGGGGCGGGGAGATGCTCGCACCTGGCCCGGCCGACCAGCCGTTCCGCTATGTGGACGTGCGGGACCTCGTGGCCTGGCTCCTCGACGCGGCCGAGGGCGGCGTGCGGGGCCCGGTCAACCTGGTCAACCCGGAGGGGCACGCCACGACCCGGGACCTGCTGGAGTCCGCGGTCGCCGTCACCGGCGGGCGCGCCGAGCCGGTCTGGGTGGATCCGGAGGCGATCGAGGCCGGCGGCGTCGACCGGTGGACGGAACTGCCGGGCTGGATCCCGCCCGGTCCCGAGCAGGCAGGGCTCATCCGGACCGACGTCGGCCGGGCCCTGGCGACCGGGCTGCGGTGCCGCCCGGTGGTGGAGACCGTCGCCGACACCTGGGCGTGGCTGACCGGCTCCGGCGAGCTCCCCGCGTCCCCGCCCGGAATCGACCCCGCCAAGGAGCGGGCCGTGATCGACGCCTGGCGGCGATCGGCGCGCGGGGCGCGATGACGGACGACCTGCGCGCGGCGGCGCGACAAGCCGCGGACGCCGCGGCCGGCCACCTGGCCGCGGTTCCCGGCGGGCCCGTGTGGCGGCCGGTGGCCGAGCCGGACCTGGAATGGCTGACCCGGCGGCCGCTGCCCGCCGCGGGGCGCCCGCTCGCGGAACTGCTCGCGGACGTGGGCAGCCACGTGCTGCCCTATCCGATGGGCAACGGGCACCCCCGGTTCTTCGGCTGGGTCAACTCCCCGCCCTCGGCGGCCGGTGTCGTGGTCGCCCCGCTGGCCGCGGCGATGAACCCGAGCTGCGCCGGGGGCGAGCACGCGGGCGTCCTGCTGGAGCGCACCGCCGTGCGGTGGCTGGCGGAGCTGGCGGGCTTCCCCCACCCGCCGGGCGCCGGGCTGCTGACCAGCGGAGCGTCCATGGCCACGATCGTCGCGCTCGCCGCGGCCCGGCAGCGCGCCGTCCCCGGCGTACGGGAGACGGGCCTGTACGGGCACGCTCCGCCGGCCCTCTATCTGTCCGAGGAGGGCCACAGCTGCCTGCGCAAGGCGGCCGAACTGCTCGGCCTGGGCAGCGGGCACATTCGCACCGTCCCCGTCGACGACGCGTTCCGCATGGACACCGCCGCGTTGCGCCGCCTCGTCGTGGCGGACCGCGAGGCGGGAGTGCGCCCGTTCTTCGTGGCGGCGAGCGCGGGGACGGTCAACACCGGGGCCGTCGACCCTCTGCGGGACGTCGCCGAGGTCGCGCGCGAGCACGGGCTGTGGTTCCACGTCGACGGCGCCTACGGCGCGCTCGGCGTGCTCGCGGACGAGTGCCGGCCCGCGTACGCCGGGCTGGAGCTGGCGGACTCCCTCGCGCTGGACCCGCACAAGTGGCTCGGCGTCCCGGTCGACTGCGGATGCGTCCTCTTTCGCGACCCCTCCGGCCCGCGCACGGCGTTCAGCCTCGTCCCGCCCTACCTCCGGGACGACGACGCCGGCGAGCTGGGATGGTTCTCCGAGTACGGCCCGGAGCAGACCCGGCCGTTCCGCGCGCTGCGCGTGTGGGCCACGATCGCGCACCTGGGCCGCGACGGCGTCGCCGGACTGGTGCGGCACACCACCCGGCTGGCGCGCGTCCTGGCCTCGATGATCGAGGACTCCGCCGACTTCGACCTGCTCGCCCCGGTCGTCACCTCGGTCGTCGCGTTCCGGCACCGGCCCGCGGGCCTCGACGCGGCCGAGGTGGAGACGTTGAACGAGGCGATCCCCGCCGCCGTGCAGCGGCGCGGGCGCGCCTTCCTCACCGGCACCCGGCTGCGCGGCGCGGCGGCCCTGCGCGCCTGCGTGCTCCACCCGGACACGACCGAAGACGACCTCGTGGTCCTGCTGGAGGAGATCCGGGCCGCCGCGTGACGCCCGGGCTCAGGCGGCGGCCGTCAGGTCGCGGACGGCCCGGCGCTGCTCGTCGGTCAGCTCCGGCATGCCCGCCGGGTCGGGGGCCGCATCCGTTCGGCCAGCTCGGCGGCCTGGGCGCCCGCGCCGGGCAGGAACACCACGCTCGGCCCGCCCGAGCCCGAGCGGTGCAGCATCAGCCGCCGTTCCCCGACGTCGTACAGGCGCCCCAGCGGCGGGGCGTTGTCTCCGATGACGGTCGTCCCATGCCGCCCTCTTCCATAATGATCGTTCGCATTTATGCGAACGGTAGCACGCGTGCGATCATTCAGACCATGGACGTGATGCAGGTGCTCGGGCATCCGGTGCGGCTGCGCGTCGTGCAGGCTCTCGCCGGTGGGCGGGTTCTCACGACCTCGCAGCTGTGCGAGCGCATATCGGACGTGCACAAGGCGACCGTCTACCGCCACGTCGGCGCGCTCGCCGACGCCGGCGTGCTGGAGGTGGACGGCGAGCACCGGGTGCGCGGCGCGGTGGAACGGCGCTACCGGCTGCGCGAGCGCGTGGTGATCGACGCCGGCACGGTGGCGGCGATGTCGCCGGAGGACCACAGGCGCACCTTCGCCACGGCGATGGCCGCGCTGATCTCCGAGTTCGACGCCTATCTCGGTCTGGAGGGCGCCGATCCGGTGGCCGACGAAGTGGGCTACCGGCAGCACGTGCTGTGGCTCAGCCGGGAGGAACGCGCCGAGATGATCGAGGAGTTGCGTGCGGTGATCGTCGCGCGGATGAGGAACGAGCCCGCGCCACACCGCCGGCGGCACCTGCTCAGCCCGATCCTGTTCCCGGTCGAGACGCCCACCCCGGACGCCGGGGCGTGACCGGCGTCGGGGACCTCGCGCTGCTGGCCGCCGCCGGGGTCCTCGCCGGGCTGGTCGGCACCGCGGGCGGCATCACCTCCCTGATCTCCTATCCGGCGCTGCTCGCGGCGGGCCTTCCCGCGCTCGCGGCGAACGTCGCCAACATCGTCGCGCTCGTCGCCTGCTGGCCCGGCTCGGCCCTGGCCTCGCGGCCCGAGCTGCGCGGGAAGGGGCCCTGGCTGCGGCGGTGGGTCCCGCTGTCGGCGCTCGGCGGGGCGGCGGGGTCGGCGTTGCTGCTGTCCACCCCGCCCGGTGTCTTCGCCCGCGTCGTGCCCTTCCTCGTGGCCGCGGGTTCGCTGGCCCTGCTCGTACAGCCCCGGCTCGCCGTACGTCACGAGCGGCGCGGTTCACCGGACACCGTCCTCCCGCTCGGGCTGACCGCCCTGTCGGTCTACAACGGATACTTCGGCGCGGGGTCGGGGGTGATGATCCTCGCCCTCCTCCTGGTGACCTCCGAGCCGAGGCTGCCCGCCGCGAACGCCTTGAAGAACATGCTTCTCGGCGCCGGCGCCCTGGTCTCCGCCGCCGGGTTCGCCGTCTTCGGGCCCGTCGACTGGGCCGCCGTCGTCCCCCTCGCGGCAGGCCTGTTCGCCGGGTCCACGCTCGGTCCCCGGGTCACCCGGCGCCTGCCGGGCGGGCTGCTGCGCTGGCTGGTCGCCCTGATCGGCCTCGGCCTGGCGGTCCGCCTGTGGGCCGCGCCGGGCGGCTGATCCCCGGGCCGCCGGTCAACGTCGCGGTAGCGGGCCCGCCGCGGCGCGCACTACCGTGCCGATGTGGATCTCTTCACGCGCTCGTGGGCCGCATTGCGCAAAGTGGTCGCCGACCTCCCGGACGAGGACTTCGCGCGGCCGTCCGGCTGTGCCGGCTGGCTCGTACGGGACCTGGTGTGCCACCTGGTGATCGACGCCCAGGACGTCCTGATCACTCTCGTGACCCCGGCCGCCACGGAACCGACCCGCGACGCGGTCACCTACTGGGACGTCACCCGAACGCCGCCCAGCGGCGACGACCCGCTCGACGCGCTGATCGTCCGGCTGGCCGCCGCCTACGAGGAGCCCCGGCTGCTCAAGTTCCACCTCGACGACGTCGGCTCCGCCGCGGGCCGCGCCGCCGGACTCGCCGACCCGGGCCTGCGGGTCGGCACCCGCGGCGAGGTCCTCACCGCGGGCGACTACCTTTCGGCCTACGTCCTGGAGTGGACGCTGCACCATTTGGACCTGGTCGCGCACCTGCCGCACGCTCCGCAGCCGCCCGCGGAGGGGCTCGCCCGGTCCCGCGAGATGCTCGAGAAGATCGCCGGAAGCGCCTTCCCCGCGTCGTTCTCCGACGAGGACGCGCTGCTGGCCGGCACGGGACGGCGTGCGCCGACCGCCGCCGAGCGGGCGGAGCTGGGCGAGCTGGCCGCGAAGCTCCCGATGGTCCTCGGCTGAGCCGATCAGCGCACGCGGCCCGGCGCATCAGCGGTCGTGTCAGCACGGCGACGGCCCGGTGTCAGGACCGCCTCGACACCCACTCCGTCGACGTCGAGGAGTTGTCGGTGCACACCCCCGACCTGGACGACGTCTTCCTCGCCCTGACCGGCGGCGCGAACGAGGAGGCCGGCGCACGATGAACGTCATCTCGGATTCCGCGACCATGCTGCGGCGCAACCTCCGGCACACCATGCGAAATTCCCTGGCGCTGTTCAACGGCGTCGTCATGCCGGTCTTCCTGATGTTCCTGATGGGCTCGGCGTCATCGGCATCGTCGTGCTGACGGTCCTGGCGATCGGCTGGCTGGCCGTCGCGTTCGGGCTCGCGGCGAGGACGCCGGAAAACGCGGGCCTCGCCGGCGTCCCGCTGATGCTCCTGCCCTTCTTGAGCAGCGCGTTCGTGGTGCGTGGGGCTCGCGTCGATCGGCTACCTGTGGGCGCGCGCGTCGTTCACGAAGCGAGCGTGATCTCGGCCAGCTCGTGCCAATCCCGCCGCCGGCCGTCCAGGATCGCCTCGGCGAACGCGGTTTCGCCGAGGCGGTCCCGCGCGGCCGCGGCGATCCTCGCGGCGTCCGGCTGTGAACGATCCGGCATACCGCGCACGCCGTCGCTCGCCGCGAGCAGGCGCGCGGCCTGCTCGTGGTCTCCCTGGCGAAGGGCGAGGTCCGCGAGCCCGACCAACACCCCGGCGGTGGCCGGGGGATAGTCGTACGCCGTCACCGCGCGGAACGCCTCGGTGCGATACGCGCGGGCCCTGCCGAGATCCTCGGTGACGTAGCCGTAGAGGTCCAGCGCGCCGGCGCGGGCGAAGCCGGCCAGTTCCGCGTCGCCCAGCAACGTGGCCAGGTGCCGGCGTGCCTCGTCCGGCTCGCCGCGCCAGTGCGCCAGCCGCGCCTCGGCGAGCCGGAGCTCGGCGAGGACACCCGGCCAGGTGATGCCGCCCGCGCACCGCTGCGCTTCGGCCATGGCGGAGGCGCTGGACGGCTCGTCGCCGAGCAGCCAGTGCAGCTGTGCCTGCCGCGCCCGCAGGCCGACCACGTCCTCGGTCGCGCCCACCTCGGTCAGCGCGACGACCGCCTCCTCGTAGTGCTCACACGCGCGGGCGAACTCGCCGCGCATGGCGAGCCGATCGGCCAGGAAGGTCAGCGCCAGCGAGATCCCCCACCGGTCGCCCAGCGCGCGGAACTCGGCGAGACCGATCTCGAGGTCGATGTCCACGTCGGTCTCGTCGCCGCCGAGCGTGAGCCGCAACCGCCCACGGCTGACCCTGGCCTGCGCGCGCACCCACGGATCGTCGCCGGCGATGAGCGGCTCGAACGCGGGCAGGAACTCCGCCGGCCCACGCAGCATCCGCTCCAGCGGGGCGACGAACCCGAGCAGCGGGTTGCGATGCGCGCCGCGCCGGGCGAAGCGGTGCGCCGCGTCGATCCACTCCCGCGCCTGATACTGGTCGCCGCCGATCCTGGAGCTGACGAACATCGCCACGACGGCGTACGCCATCGCCCGCACCTCATCGGGCACCGCGCCGTGTTCCTCGCTCCGCAACGAGGCCGCCGCGATGGCCAGTTCGGTGCCCTCGGCCCTGTGCCCGCTGAGGAACCAGTACCAGCCCGCGGCCGCGACCAGCCGCATCGCCTCCCGGGCCCGTCCGTCGGCGATGGCCCCCCGCAGGGCCGCACTGATGTTGTCGTGCTCGGCGCCGAGCGTGGACAGCCACTCCAGTTGCCAGGCCCGGCGCAGGTGCGGTTCGGCCGTCTCGGCCAGCTCGGTGAAGTAGGCGAGGTGCGCCCGGCGCGCCGGCTCGGTCTCCCCGGCTTCGGCGAGCCGGTGCGCCGCGTACTCCCCGATGGTGTCGAGCATCCGGTAGCGAGGCGTGTCCTCGCCGCCGGCGAGCACCAGCGACTTCTCGGCCAGAGCGGTCAGCAGGTCGAGCACCTGCTCTGCGGCGAGCGTCCCGTCCCCGCACACCCGCTCGGCCGCCTCCAGGCTCGCCCCGCCGGAGAACACCGAGAGCCGCCGCAGCACGCGGCGTTCGGGCTCGGTCAGCAGATCCCAGCTCCAGTCGATCACCGCGCGGAGCGTCCTGTGCCGGGGCAGTGCCGTACGGCTGCCGCCGGTCAGCAGCCGGAACCGGTCATCGAGCCGGTGTGCCAGCTGATCGACGGACATGGTGCGCAGCCGGGCCGCGGCCAGTTCGATCGCCAGCGGGATCCCGTCGAGCGCCCGGCAGATCCGCGCCATGGCCGACACGGTGTGCGCGTCGGTGCCGATGTCCTTGCGCACCAGATTCGCGCGGTCCCGCAGCAGCCGCACGGCGGGCGAGGACCCGGCCTCGGAGGGGACCGCCCCCTTCGCGGGCAGCGCGAGCGGCTCGACCTGCCACAGCACCTCGCCGGTGATACCGAGGGGTTCCCTGCTCGTGGCCAGGATCCGCAGCCTGCGGCACTCGCGGAGAAGCCGATCCGCGAGAACCGCGGCCGCCTCGATCACGTGTTCGCAATTGTCCAGGACCAGCAGGATCGTGCGATCCCGGACGGCGGCGACGAGCCGATCCACCGGTTCCCCACCCCGCGCACCGCCGAGCAGCGCCTGGTCACGCAGGCCGATCGCGGTGAGGGCGGCCTGGGCCGGCTCACCGCCCGCCGGCACCGGGGCCAGTTCGACCAGCCACGCCCCATCCGGCAGCTCGGCGAGCATCGTCCGCGCGGTCTCCGCGGCCAGCCGCGTCTTGCCGGAGCCACCCGGCCCCGTCAAGGTGACCAGCCGGTGCCCGGCGACGAGACCGGCGACCGCGGCGACGTCGTCGTCCCTGCCGACGAAACTCGTCAGCTCGGCGCGCAGGTTCGTCCTGCCGTTCTCCGCCCGCTCGCCCAGCTCGCCCCGCAGCAACGCGATGTGCAGCGCGGAGAGCTCGGCCGACGGGCCGCTGCCCAGCTCCTCGGCGAGCCGCTCACGCGTCCGCTGGTACACGGTCAGCGCCTCGGCCGTACGTCCCGCTTCGGCGAGCGCGCGCATCAGGGCCGCCACGAACCCCTCCCGGAGCGGATACGCGGCGGCCAGCTCGGTCAGCTCGGAGACCAGCTCCGACCCGCGGCCCAGGCGGAGGTCGGCGTCCACCCGATCTCCCAGCGCGGTGACGCGAAGCTCGTCCAGACGCACGACCGCGGCGTCGAACGCGTCGCTGTCCCGCAGCGCTATGTCCGCCAGGGCCGTGCCTCGCCACAGCGCCAGGGCCGAGCGCAGCAGATCGGCCCGCACCGCGGGCTCGGCGGTGCGGGCCTGACCGACCAGGTGCTCGAACCGGCACACGTCCACGGCGTCAGGAGCGACGGCCAGCCGGTACCCGCCGGAGTCCGCCTCGATCACACCGTCCGGCAGCGCCTTGCGCAGCCTGGACACCAACGCCTGTAAGGCGTTGACCTCGTCCGCGGGTGGCCGTCGCCCCCAGATCCAGTCCACCAGCCGCGTACGCGTGACGACCCGGCCGGGTTCGAGGGCGAGCGCGGCGAGCAGTGCGCGCAGCCGGATCCCGGGAACCTCCACCGCGGCTCCATCACCGTTCCGGACCTCGAACGGCCCGAGCAATCCGACTCGCACGTCAGCAATTGTGCCGATTCATGGCGACGACCGGTCACCCGCCGCCGCGCGTACTCCGCCCGGGCCTATGACCGGAGCAGGCGGCCCCGGATGAAGGCCGGCGCTTCTCGGGGCGTGCCGGCGTCGATCAGCGGTCGCGGGGCGTCGGAGGCCGCGATCCGATCGGTCTCGCACATCGCGCCGAGGACGTGTACGGCCCACGCCAGCTCGCCTGCCTCGGTTCCCGGATGCCAGGTCATGTTGATGCCGGAGGATGCCTGCCGGGTCCCGTCTTCGGTGCTGAGCGACAGCGTGGCCATGCCGACGACGCCGCCTTCGTGCCCCCACAGCCTCCCGCAGGGCGTGTCGTAGGCGATGAGACCGAGCCCGTAGTTCATGATGTCGGAGCTGCCCACTCCGAGCGTGATCGGGACGGTCCTGCGCATCTCGGCCAACTGGGCCCGGCCGATCAGCCGGCCGGTGAACAACGCCCGGTAGAAACGGTTGAGGTCCTCCATCGTCGAGACGACCGCACCCGCCGTGCCGAGGGACGAGGGGTTGAAGGTGCTGAAGTCTCTGAGCGGGAAGGAGCCGAACAGGGACGTGTACGCGTTCGAGTGCGGGTTCGGCAGATCGGACGTGCGCGGGAAGAACGTGTGCTCGAGGCCGGCCCGCTCGATGACGTGGTGGGTGATGTAGCGTTCGGCGGGCACTCCGCTGACCTTGCCGATCACCAGGCCGAGCACGATGTAGTTGGTGTTGGAGTAGCTTCCCGGGGACTGGCCGGGCTCGCCCGAGGCGCCGACGCCGAGACCGAGCCGGACGAGTTCCTCGTTGCCGTACTGCCGTACGCGCATCTCTTCGAGGCTCTCAGGGCTGGTGATCAGTGCGGTGTCGTAGTCGCCGATGTGGCTGGTGTGGTTGAGCAGCATCCTGACCGTGACGCGCCGATCGGGCAGCAGCCCGGGCAGGTACCGCTCGACGGGGGCGTCCAGCTGGAGCCTGCCCCGCTCCACCAGCTGCAGGGCGGCGGTGGCGACGAAGGTCTTGGTGATGCTGCCGATCCGGTGGTACATGTCCGGCCGCGTGGGGCGCTTGGCCTCCAGGTCGGCCAGTCCCGTGGCGCCGCGCCAGCGCTGGTGCCCGTCCTGGACGGCGGAGTAGGCCCCGGGGATGCCGCCCTTGGGTACCTCGTCGAGCGTGCGCTGCAACTCTCGCCGATCGAGTCCCGGCGCGGCGCGAAGTTCCGGTGCGGCGGCGTTCGCCGGCGGGACGAGAGCCGCCATGGCGAGCAGCGTGCCGAGGCTCAGGGCGGCGAGTCTCCTGACGGAGCGCTTCAGGGGAGTGCGGGCGGGGCGGGCGGGGGTGGGGGTGGGGTCAGGCACCTGTGATCCTCCGGAGAACGGCTGTGTACGTGGCGAACGCGGTCGTGCCCTCGTCGGTGAGGGACAGCGAGGTGCGGGGCCGTCTGCCTGCGAAGCCCCTGGACACCTCCACATAGCCGGCTTCCTCGAGCACGAGCATGTGCGTGGACAGCAGCGAGTCGCTGACCTCGATCATCTGCTTGAGGAAGCGGAAGTCGGCCCGGTCGGCGGCGGCGGGCGCCGCCATCACCGACAGGCGGACGGGGGCATGGATGACCTCGTCGAGGTCGTGCCGTCGGCGGCGTGGATGTGTCCCTCGACGCGCTGGATCTCCTGCAGGGCGTGAGCTGGGGAAGGGGCGGTCAAAGTTCCTCCTCGGTTCATGTACTCGACAACCTAACAAGCGCTCAACTCCCGTTCAAGTAGATGCTTCGTGGTTGAAGCCGAGACGTGTACGGCGGATTCAATCGCGAGCGAAATCGCGGGTGCGGCTTGACGAATTCCGCACCGGCGTGGAATTCTGATTGCGGGATAGAGGTTGACTGGTTCGATATTGATGGACTTTCGTTTGCCTTTTGGTTTATGCTGCCCTTCCATCGTGCTCGCCCTCGGCATCCCACTCCTTCGTTTTCGGCGGTGATGTCGTCCGGCGCGCGTGTCGTCAGTCCGCGATCCCCCGGAAGGACTTCTGTTGGCAGCCTCGCGCAACGCCTCCGCCGTACCCGCCGGCCCCCGCCGCGTCTCCTTCGCGCGCATCCGGGAGCCGCTCGAAGTGCCCGACCTTCTCGCCCTGCAGACCGAGTCCTTCGACTGGCTGGTGGGGAACGAGCGTTGGAAGGGCCGGGTCGAGGCGGCTCGCCAGGCCGGGCGCAAGGACATTCCGCCCCAGTCGGGTCTCGAAGAGATCTTCGAGGAGATCAGTCCCATCGAGGACTTCTCCGGAACCATGTCCCTGTCGTTCCGGGACCACAGGTTCGAGCCGCCCAAGTACTCGGTCGATGAGTGCAAAGACAAGGACATGACCTACTCCGCCCCGATGTTCGTCACGGCGGAGTTCATCAACAACACCACCGGTGAGATCAAGAGCCAGACGGTGTTCATGGGCGACTTCCCGCTCATGACGTCGAAGGGCACGTTCATCGTGAACGGCACCGAGCGTGTCGTGGTCTCCCAGCTCGTCCGGTCACCCGGTGTGTATTTCGAGCGGAATCCCGACAAGACCTCGGACAAGGACCTCTACGGGTGCAAGGTCATCCCCTCCAGGGGTGCCTGGCTGGAGTTCGAGATCGACAAGCGGGACAGCGTCGGCGTGCGCGTCGACCGCAAGCGCAAGCAGCCGGTCACCGTGCTGCTCAAGGCGCTCGGCTGGACCG